>JASFGZ010000294.1:0-6304 GCA_050123495.1 Desulfobacterales bacterium | reverse complement strand
CAATGCTGTTTCTGAAAACCTTTTGGAGCATCTCCAGTCAGCGGTTTTTTCTCCCCAGAATATTTTTTGGCATCCGAATCAAAAGACCGTCCATGCCGGCTGGACAACGCTGTGGGAGGGGGCACTAAATCTGGGATTTTTATTGTTGAAGCATGGCATGCGTCCGATTTCCGAATGGTCAGAAACCGAATTTTGGCAGAAACTCGAGGATTTCAGAGATACAATCAAAACTACACTCTTTGGGTCTGAAACGCAAATTGCAAGATCTTCGCTGACCGACGACAACGAGGCGATTCTCGACATCCTCATAAAGATCAGCTCGAAATGGCCCGGCGAGCCTGGGGCCAAAATTCGCACAGCGGAGCGGGGTGCTGGGAGCTTGCCTGCACAAAAGTCGAAAATTGCTCGAACGGGTGCCGGCATTGACGAAGACACACTGATCAAAGAGACGGTCATACTGTCATCGGCGAGTCTCGGCGAGAAAAAAAGCCCAGCCGATAAACCCGATAAACCCGATGAAACAATTTTGTTAAAACCGGAGGATTCTGCCCAGGCTGAAACACCGGACTCGGCTTCGCAAGATGAAAAAGATCTGCCTGAAACGGTTATTTTAGCTCCCGATGTTCCTGAAACACAAAAGTCTTCTCCGATTGAACCCCGGGAAAGCGATATTCCGGAGACGGTCATTATTTCACCACAGAAACCTGCGCCTGGCCAAAAGGATACCGATCAGAAACGCCCGGTCGAAGACGACCGCCCGGAACCAAGAAAAAAAGGCCTTTCGAAGGAATCTAAAAATCAACGGGCTGACAAAAAACCGATAGACATAAAAGATAAAGACGATGATTTACCTAAGACGGTGATCATTGACCCTAAAAAATTCAAAAAAGGGCATTAAGACCATGGCGATCCCCCCGAACCTGGATAAACTGGCTGACGAAATCCGGCAGATCCACACATCCGACCGGCTGCAGGCTGAAAATCTGATTGAACAATTTCTCGAAAATAGCCTTGGCGACATTTCACATGAAGACAAATTAGAAATTATAGATAAACTCAAAATGAAATTTAAAGTAAATCGAACCGTTACATCAGAGAACCTAAATTTGGATCAGGAGGTCCTCACCCGGATCTTTTCCCTCCTTTTGGGAAGAACCGTTTCACAAGCCGAACTTTCATCCGAAGAACTTTTGCAGCGGCTGGCCGATTCCCTGAACACGATATTCGACATGTTAAATCAACTCGTGAGTGTCATCAACAGGGCATTTTTGGGCCAGCCTGAAGGAGGCGAAACCATCCGGCAGATGATCGGCTTTCATCTTGAAGGCGACGATTACACAAGATCCCTTGAAAGCTATCTCGGCCAAATTACCAAGGCGTTTTTGACGGCCCAGCAGGCATTTAAATATGCTGCCGAAAAGAAAATGAAGGAAATTCTGGTAGAACTGGAGCCGGATCGGATTGCAGCTTCCGCCCGCGGTGGCTTGAAATTAGTTAGCCTGCGCAAGGCAAAACATTTTGAGCTGTATGCCGAAAAATATAAGGTTTTCAAAAAGTGGGTGGACTCCGGCCGTTACGTCGAAGAGCTTTTGAGGGAATTTGAAAATAATTGTCAACAAATATTCTTACAGGAAGGAGGTGCATAAGTGAGAAAGGTAATTTTTTCGTTGAGTTGGTTGGCATCGATTTTTCTGATGTGGTCTTGTGCGGCCCAACAGCTTCCACCGCCTGAATCGGAATATGAGAAAGACGCCATTAAAATCAATGTGAAGGCCGATCCGCAGTTGAATTTCAGTGACGGAAAACCCCATACCCTTATGGTGTGTGTCTATCAGCTCAATGACCCCAATGGGTTCAATCAGCTTGCCGACGATCAGGAAGGGCTCTATCGATTGTTGGAATGTGACCTTTTTGATGGCAGTGTGGATGGGGCCAAAAAACTAATTGTTCAACCGGGTCAAAATACCACCTTCAATTTAGACCGAACCCAGGGGGCTCGCTATGTCGCCGTCGCGGCCGGATATTACCTGATTGAAAGGGAACGAATCGTACGTCTTTACGAAATCCCGGTAGTCATCGAGACAAAAGGGTTTATCCGCCGCAGCAAACGAAAAAAACTGGATACCCTGGAAATCGATCTGAAATTGGGATCTCAACAAATCCAATAGGCAAGAAGGTATCTCATTATGGAGCGACCACTTTTCTGGCATCAAGGCTTGTTTTTACAGCCCCAGCACTTGCAACTGGCGGATTTGCACGTTCAATCCTTGATGACCCCCGTTTACAAGTATCTCGGCCCGCACCCTTGGGGCGTCGGGGAGATGGAAATTCAAACCGCTGCACTGGATAACCGTAGCTTTAATTTATTGAGCGGCAATTTTATATTCCCGGATATGACCTATGTCTCGGTGCCGGACAACGGGATTATCGAAGCCCGTTCATTTGACGAAGCCTGGGTGGAAGGCGGCCAGCCGTTTGCTGTATACATCGGCATAAAAAAATGGAATGAGTTCGGGGAAAATGTAACGCTGACATCGCGTCTATCCAATCTTGGCGACATCAATACACGGTTTGTCACAACGGTTGACCCCGAAGAAATTCAGGATTTACACCACAACGGTCCACCGGCGAAGGTTCAGCGGCTTTACCATCTTTTAAAGGTTTTCTGGGAGACGGAAAAAGATCAACTCGGGGAATATCATCTCATTCCGATAGCGCAGCTGGAAAGGATCGGCGAGGGGGTTGCCCTTTCGGAAAAATTCATCCCTCCGGCTGTAACGGTTAAAAGTTCGGATCTCCTGTTGCGGCTGATTTTAGATATTAGAAATCAAATCCAATCCCGTGGCCGTCAGCTCGAATCTTTTAAACGAGAACGGGGGATTCATACGGCCGAATTCAGCGCCCGGGATACGGTCTATTTATTGGCGCTCAGATCCCTCAACCGTTACATTCCTCTCTTAGAGCACATATCGGGCGCCAGCCATGCCCATCCCTGGGATGTATATGGATTCCTGAGACAGATAATCGGAGAACTTTCCGCGTTTTCGGAACAGTTCAATGCCCTGGGCGAGATGGCGGAAGGCAGCCGGAGTGTTCCGGATTATGACCACCGCAGCCTCTGGGATTGTTTTTCCAGGGCCGGTGCAACGATAACACAATTGCTGGACGAGATAACGGCAGGACCCGAGTATGCCTTTCAGCTATTGTACGACGGAACTTACTACGCCGCGGATTTGGCACCCGATATATTTGAAGGCCGCAATCGCTTTTATTTGGTTCTTAAAACAGAGTCGGACCCCCAGTTCGTTCTGGAGTCCTTAGAGAGTATCTCAAAATTGAGTTCAAAAGAATCGTTACCATTGCTGATCGCCCGGGCGCTTCCGGGCATCAAAATGGCGCATCTTTCAGATCCGCCCCAGGAGTTGCCCCGCATAGCGCGTGCTATTTATTGCCAGATTGATCATCATAGCGACCAGTGGTCGCAGGTCCAACAGGGCCGCAATATTGCCCTGCATTGGGATACGGCTCCGGAAGATCTAAAAGTTGAACTCATGGTTGTGGGGAGATCGTAGCCATGCGAATCGTCGATGGCTTTATGGAACTTTTGGCTTATGTGGCCTATTTCCTGAAAACCGTCAATGCGAGGCAGCCTGCTTTTGACCAGGTCAAGGCGGATATCGATCGCCTTGCCTCCCAGGCCGATGCCTATTTGCAGAGCAAAGGTATACCCAAAGAAGATGGCGATCATGCCAGGTTTGCCATTTTTGCGTGGATCGATGAAGTGATTCTGAGCTCTGCATGGAATCAGAAAGAGCAATGGCAGCGGCAACAGCTTCAGCGAATTCACTTTCAGACCACCGATGCCGGTGAGCTTTTTTTTGAGCGATTAAATACGCTTGGCCCTCATCAGAATAATGTGCGCGAGGTTTATTACCTGTGTCTCGCCATGGGATTCAGCGGGCGATATATCCATGAGGGTGATGATTTTCTCCTGGAGCAATTGAAGACGTCCAATTTAAAAGTTCTGACGGGCAGCTCTGTCGGGCTGCCTGCCCTCGACCAGGGCGAGCTGTTTGCGGAAGCCTATCCCCGGCAGTCGGTTGAGCTCAAGCCCGAACCGCGCAAGCGCAGTCTTTCTCCTGTGATCCTGTTGGGTATTGGGGCTCCGATTGTTTTTTATATCGCATTATTTTTGGTTTATCGGTTTATTCTCAATAGTATCGGCGAGAATCTCCTGAGCACGGTGCTGTAAATGAAGCAAATGATATGGAAACTGATTAAATTCTCTTTGATCGCGGTGGTGATTCTAGCGCTTGTCGGGGTGGTCTTCGGTCTAGTGGCGGGCATCGGGTGGTCCTGGTGGGTGGGTTTTTTCATTCTTTTGGGACTATTGGGGTTGGCCCTGGGCTTCGTGCTGCTGAAAAAAATATTTATTCGGCGACGTGAGCGGCGCTTTGTACAGCAGGTCATTGAGCAAGATGACGCCTACCGCACCACTCTCAGTGATAAAGATAAAGAGGGCGCCAAGGAACTGCAGGAAAAGTGGAAGCAGGCCATGGCAGCGCTAAGGAGGTCTCACCTCAAGAAATACGGCAATCCGCTTTACGTTCTGCCGTGGTATCTGGTTATCGGCGAAAGCGGCTCGGGCAAGACAACTGCGATTCAAAGTGCGGGGCTGTCTTCCCCATTTGCCGAGGTCAGCCGGACGTCCGGAATCTCCGGAACCCGGAACTGTGATTGGTGGTTTTTTGAACAGGCCATTGTCCTGGACACCGCCGGCAGGTATGCCATTCCTGTTGATGAAGGTCGCGATAAGGACGAATGGCAGAAGTTTCTTGGGCTGCTGGCAAAGTTCAGAAAGAAAGAGCCCATCAATGGGCTGGTCGTAACCATTGCCGCCGATAAACTGGCATCCGTCGGTCCGGATGAATTGGAGGAAGACGGCCGCAGTATCCGTCGGCGGGTTGATGAGCTAATGCGCGTGCTGGGAGCCAAATTCCCGGTCTATGTGTTGGTAACCAAGTGTGATTTGGTTCAGGGAATGACGAGTTTTAGCGATATGCTTCCCGAAAAAACACTGGCTCAGGCCATGGGCACCATGAACGAGGATCTATCAACCGATGTCGAAAACTTCACGAAAAATTCCATCCAATCCCTGGTGGAACGATTGAAAGAACTGCGGCTGCTCCTCTTTCACAAATCCCGATCGAAAGCCGTCGATCCCGGCCTGCTTCTTTTTCCGGATGAGTTCGAGCGTCTGAAACCCGGGCTGAGATCTTTTATGAAGGGCGCTTTTGAGGAAACGCCCTACCAGGAAAAGCCCATTGTAAGAGGGCTGTTTTTCAGCAGCGGGAAACAGGAAGGCAGTCCCTATTCCCATTTTTTAAAAGAGCTCGGACTAATCGAAGAACGCGACGTCTTGCCCGGAACCAGCAAGGGGTTATTCCTGCATGACTTCTTTTCGCGAATCCTGCCGGCTGACAGAGGCTTGTTTGCGCCCACCCAGCGTACGATGGAGTGGAGCAGGCTGACCCAAAATCTCGGTTTGGCCGCGTGGCTGACGGTAGCCATTGCAATTTGCGGGTTAATGAGTTTTTCATTTGCTAAAAATATGATGATCATGAAGGCGGTTTCAAAGGCGCTTTCCAAACCGGTTGTTTTTCAGAATGAAATCGTCGCCGATGTCATCAGCATGGATCAATTTCGTCAGACCATACTCAAAGTGGAGGAGCAGAATCGCGGCTGGTGGATTCCTCGTTTTGGATTAACCGAGAGCCTAAAGGTCGAGAATGAACTTAAAGCCGAATACTGCAAACAGTTTTACGACGGGCTCTTAAGGAATAATAATCGCAAAATGGCCGAAACCATAACCCAATTTTCAGCGGCAACCCCCCAAGCAGTTATTGGCGTCCATGTTGCCCATTTAGTCCGTCGCATTAATCTTTTGGGCGCCCGGCTGGAAAATGAAGATTTGGAATCCCTCCTTGCAAGGCCTCAGCCTTACTATGAACGCACATTGCAGTCAATCGGCCAGGAGGTGATTCCCGAAGTCGGACAGAAGCTCACCGGCTTATATTTCTATTACCTTTTTTGGCGCGAGGACAGCAACATTTTGAATCAGGAGCTGAATGAACTGCGAATGCTGTTACGGCATATCCTGATGATTAAGGACGCCAATTTGCATTGGATGGTCACATGGATAAATCTTGATCCCGTGCTTTCATCTCTTACCCTGCAGGATTTTTGGGGCGGAAGTCTGGTCGCTGCGGACGAACGGCCAATTGCACCGGCGTTTACCATTACG
>JASFGZ010000293.1:0-6315 GCA_050123495.1 Desulfobacterales bacterium | reverse complement strand
GGACAGACGGCGTATCGTTAGAGACCGCGAAATGGGCAGATGTTTTTGAAAAGACCGGATTTACATGTTTCTATTTTGCCGGCGAACTTGATCGCCCCGCCAAACAATCATATCTGGTTAAAGAAGCCGATTTTCGACACCCCGACATCAAAGATATTTTTAGTAACTGCTTCGGCTCCAGCGTGCGAGGTCGCTTCGTGACCCAAAAAATCTATGAAGTGAAGCAGAAATTAAAGAACCACCTGTATGAGTTCATCGACAAATTTGATCTTGATCTTTTAGTTCCCGAAAATTCTTTGACCATCCCGCTGAATCTCCCGCTGGGGATTGCCATTACCGAAGTTATCTCTGAAACAGGCATGCCTGCGATTGCTCACCATCATGATTTTTTCTGGGAAAGGCAGGATTTCATGATCAATGCCTGTTGGGAATACTTGAACATGGCGTTTCCACCGCATTTGCCGTCGATTCAACATGTGGTGATCAACTCATCAGCCGACAACCAATTGAGTTTGCGCACCGGTATTTCAGCCACGATTATCCCCAATGTAATGGATTTTGACAATCCGCCGCCGGTGTCCGGTAATTTTGAGTCCTGCGGGCTGGATTCGAGTGAAAGTCAACCCTCGAACGATGCGTATGCTTCAGATGTGCGTCAGGCCCTGGGCGTTGCCGATGATGAACTGTTAATTTTGCAGCCCACACGAGTGGTCAAGCGCAAAGGCATCGAGCATGCCATTGAACTGGTCAATCGTTTGGGGATGAAAGCCAAGTTTGTCATTTCCCATGCGTCCGGAGATGAAGGCTATGACTATGAACGTCGGGTGAGAGAATATTCTAAGATGATGGGAGTTGATACGTATTTTGTCGCAAACATTATCAATGAAGAAAGGGGCAAAACCAAAAACGGGCGCAAGGTTTACACCCTGGAAGACATCTATCCACATGCAGATCTGGTGACCTACCCCTCCAACTTCGAGGGGTTCGGCAATGCGTTTCTTGAAGCCATTTACTTTTGCCGCCCGATCGTCGTCAATACCTATTCGATATACACCATCGATATTAAGCCCAAAGGGTTTTCAGTCATTGAAATCAACGGATATGTCACCGATGAGGCGGTCCGCAAAACCAGAAAAATTCTGACCGACTCAAAACTGCGCCTCAAAATGGTCTCCCACAACTATGAAACCGCAAAAAAATTCTACTCTTATTCCGTCCTAAGGGAAAAACTGAAAAATCTCATCTTCGACAGCACGGCCTGCAATCGGATAAAAAATCTAGTCTAACATTCCACTCCAGTTGAGCAAAAAGAATCCCAATTAACCAATTACAAATAACTGATAACTCCCAATGGGTTTTAACCCGTTGAGGATTATAGAACCCGTCTCAAGAAGGTGGATTAGGGTTCAGGGCAAGGCGCAAGCCGATTCAAAATCGGAGCATACACGCGAGCATGTGAGCATTTTGAATCGGTTTGTTGAACGCCTTAATGTTCATGATAGCAGATGTGAAATCCCGCCTGCACCGGCGGGGGCAACACTGCCATGGACACTTAGGCGCATTTTTGAGGCGGGTTCTAGTCTCCCATCTGGGCCATATAGTCATCATAAATAGTTTCCAGCGCCAGTTTATGCTTGGCTTCCTCCTGGCAAAGGACCTTAAACAGCTTTTTGGCTTCATCACTGTCGGCCTGCTCCAGAAATTGATTGTACAGTTTCAGGGCCTTTTCCTCCCGTTTCATGGCCAACAACAAGATTTCGTTGTAGGGCATGCCCTCTTCATATTCTAAATCAACCAAATAATCGCTGCGTTTTATATCGGTGACCCATTTGAATTTATATCCTTCCAAACTTTTGGCGATTCCTTTGGTTTTAAATTCCTGCAGGATCTTTTCATGTTTCTGTTCTTCGGTGGCAAATTCCGCAAACATTTTTTTTGAGCCTGAAAAATCTTCTTCATTTTTGCTTATGTTGTCATAAAACGCTGCAGCTTCGCGTTCCTTATCAATAGCGAAATCGACAATGGCCTCTAAATTCTCAAAATTCATTATTGTCTCCTTTCCTAATAATCTTAATGCGGTCTCATTGTTGTTTGAAATTACAGCGATCCGATATCCATGCGTCCTTTAATATCAGGATATTTTTATTGTATCAACTGCTGTGTGTCATAAGCACATTTTAGGTTGACAAATTTAAGAAAAAAGAATAGGTTCTATCCTTTTTTCCGATACCATCAGAGCTCCCAACAAAAACAAGGAGTCCCTAAAATGACAGAATCTGCCCGCGAGTTCGATTTCGAAACCGCTCATCATATGGTTAAAGAAGTGATGGCGCGATCGCAGCAGGACTTACTGGCATGTTATCAGTGCCGGCGTTGCGCCGCAGGCTGCCCGGTTGGCGAGGAGACCGGCTATATAACGCCGGACCGGCTCATCCGGATGATTATCCTGGGCGACCGGGAAAGCGCACTCAACAACCAGCTGGTGTGGAGATGTGTGTCCTGTTACACCTGCGGCACGCGCTGCCCCAACGATATCCAGACTGCCAGAATTACCGAGACCATTAAAAAAATCGCCAAAGAATCTCACCTTGATCCCCTGAAACCGAAAGTGGCTCATTTTCATGATACGTTTGTAAATTCAGGTGTACGTTGGGGCCGTCTCAATGAAATGGAGTTCATGAGTTTCTATGGTTTAAAGAACACTTTAACAAATCTTAAGCGAATGAAATTCAAAGCCATCTATGATGAGTTGATGGCTACGGCTAAGCTTGGGTTGAGAATGGCCAGGCGTAAACGTATGCATATGGGTTTTCAGTCTGCCAAGGGGCGCAGTGAGATAAAGCGTCTTTATAAAAAGGCCAAGAAAAAAACGGCCTGATGTTACCAAGAGGTTAATCATGGATATAGGCTATTATCCCGGATGTACGTTGCATGCGTCCTCGTCGCTTTACGATGTTCAAAGTCGGCGGGTATTTAAAAAAGTCGGGATCAATCTCAAAGAGATCGAAGATTGGAACTGTTGCGGAGCGACCTCCGCCGGCAAGGTCGATGACTTTTTGGCCGTAGCCATGCCCGCCAGAAACATCGGGATCGCAGAGGCCGATGGGTTTTCCGAACTAGTGATTCCATGCTCGGCATGTTACTCGCGGACGCTGGTGGCCCAGAAACGCCTTGAAGATGATCCACTTCTAAAAAACGAGATCAATACCGAGCTCACCAAAAAGATCCGGGGAACGATTAAGGTATCGTCAATTCTGGAAGTGCTTCTTACCAAGGTTGCATCAGGTGAACTGGCTGAAAGGGTGAGCCAAAAGCTCAAGGGGCTTAAACCCGCATGTTACTATGGTTGCATGCAGACGCGATTCCCCTATAAAGTTCCTGTGCCTGATGATGTGGAAAACCCGCAGGGCATGGAGACGATACTTAAGGTCCTCGGCACGAAGCCTCTGGATTGGAGTTATAAAACGGACTGCTGTGGCGCATCCGCCGCCGTTAATGATGAGGAAGCTGCCTTAAATCTGATGACCCGGATTGTGAAAGATGCGGTGGCAAGGGGCGCCAACTGCTTTGTGGTTACCTGCCCCATGTGTCAATTGAATATGGATAGCTATCAGGACCAAATCTGTGAAAAACAGGAAATAAAGGAGAGACTGCCTGTTTATTTTATAACCGAAATGGTTGGGTTGGCAATTGGCATGGACGTGGAGGAATTGCAGATCGACAGACATTTTGTTGATGGCTCTGCGCTTTTAAAGGAGTTGAACATCATATGAATGAGAAAGAATCCATAAAGACGACTAAGCGAGGCTCTGTACTGGTGGTGGGCGGCGGTGTCGGCGCCATGCAGTCGGCACTTGATCTGGCAAACAGCGGGTTTAAAGTCCATATCGTCCAGAAAGATTCCTCTATTGGCGGCACCATGGTTATGCTGGATAAGACATTTCCGACCGGTGACTGCTCAATGTGCATGATCTCTCCCAAGATGGTGGAATTGGGACGTCACTTAAACATTGACATCCATACATTGGCAGAAGTGGAATCCGTCGAAGGCAAGCCCGGGGACTTCACGGTCAAAGTAAAGCAAAAACCGCGTTATGTAGATCCGGAAAAATGCACCGGCTGCGGAATCTGTGAGGAAAAATGTCCCAAAAAGACCACCAGCGAATACGAGCAGGGTCTGACCGTCCGCAAGGCCATTTACTCACTTTTTCCCCAGGCCTTGCCGAACACACGCGCCATTGACCGGGATATTTGCATATACTTCAAGAACGGCAAATGCAAGGCCTGCGAGAAGTTCTGTGACGCAGGTGCGATTGATTGGGAGGATACGGGCAAGGAATTTGAGCTAAAGGTCGGTGCCATCATTCTCAGCCCGGGTTTAAAGCGTTACGATCCCGCTGTGCGACCCGAACTTGGTTTTGGCCGCTGGCCAAATGTGGTTTCATCGATCCAGTTTGAACGGATTCTGTCCGCCTCCGGTCCTTACCAGGGCACGGTCATGAGACCCGGAGATAAAAAACATCCCAGGAAGATCGCCTGGATCCAGTGCGTGGGGTCCCGCGATTCTCATAACGGCAACCCCTGGTGCTCATCTGTTTGCTGCATGTACGCCACCAAGCAGGCCATGACCGCCAAGGACCATGATCCCGATATTGAACCCACCATATTCTATATGGACATCCGGGCTTTTGGTAAGGATTTCGATAAATACGTGAACCGGGCCAAAGATGAATACGGCGTGCGTTATCAACGGGCGATGATCTCGGCGGTGCGCGAGGAGGCCGGCACCGGCGATCTCATTATGCGTTATGCCGGTGAGGATGGGACACTTATCGATGAGATCTTTGATATGGTCGTGCTCTCCATCGGTTTTGAACCCCATGCTGATGCCATTGAGTTCGCCAAAATTTTTGGCATCGAGCTCGATGCGCAACGCTTCCCTAAAACACCCCCATTGATGCCTGTTGAGACGACCCGACCCGGCGTATATGTGACCGGGATATACCAGGGGCCGAAAGATATCCCCGAGACCGTGATGCAGGGCAGCGCGGTGGCCGGCGGTGCCATGGCACTTTTAAGTGAGGCCCGCGGTACCGAAGTTGTCGTCAAAGAACAGCCGTCCGAAAGGGATATAACCGCAGAGGAACCTCGCATCGGCGTTTTTGTATGCCACTGTGGAATCAATATCGCCAGCGTTGTAGACGTTAAAGCTGTAACCACTTATGCTGAAACGCTGCCGTATGTGGTTTACGCCGGAAACGACCTTTTTACCTGTTCGCAGGACTCTCAAGAAAAAATGAAGGAGCTTATTGAGGAACACCGTCTCAACCGGGTTGTGGTTTCGGCTTGCAGCCCCAAGACCCATGAACCGATTTTCCAGGACACCATGGAGGCTTGCGGCCTCAATAAATATCTTTTTGAGATGGCCAATATCCGCAACCAGGATTCGTGGGTTCACTCGGAAACACCGCAGCAAGCAACGCATAAGGCCAATGAACTGGTACGCATGGCAGTTGCCCGCGCCGCTACGCTTCATCCGCTTTATGAAAAGCAAATACCGGTCAGCCAAAAAGGATTGGTGATCGGCGGCGGTGTGGCCGGAATGAATGCCGCTTTGGGCCTGGCGGATCAGGATTTCGAAGTTGTTCTGGTAGAAAAGGAAGCAGAGCTGGGTGGACTTGCCAACCGCCTGACAACCACCATCGAGGGGGCCAATGTACATGAATATCTTGATGGCCTGATCGAAAAGGTTTCCGCTCATCCCAAAATCCAGGTTCTGACCAATGCGCTGATTATCAGCTTCACGGGTTCGCAAGGAAACTTCACAACCGAAATCCTGGTGGGACCGCAAATGATTCAAAGAAAAATTGATCACGGAGCGGTTATCGTGGCGACGGGGGCCAATGAATACCAGCCGAAAGAGTTCCTCTACGGCCAGGATCCGCGGGTCATGACCCAGCTCGAACTGGCCGAACGACTGCAAAAAGGTGAGGCCGGGGATGCGGCCAGGGTGGTGATGATCCAATGCGTCGGATCCCGCAACGAGGATAACCCCAACTGCTCGAGAGTCTGCTGCCAGTCCGCAATTAGAAACGCGCTTCAAATAAAGAAAATGAATCCTGAAGCAGATATATTTATCCTTTATCGAGATATTCGAACCTACGGCCTATTGGAAGATTATTACGCTGAAGCCAGGCGACAGGGGATTTTGTTTTTTCCATTTGATCCGGAAGATCCACCGGTGGTGGAATCCTCTGAGGACGGGGTGCAGGTGAGCTTCAAAGATCAAATGCTGGACCGGCTCCTGACGGTTAA
>JASFGZ010000292.1:0-6335 GCA_050123495.1 Desulfobacterales bacterium | reverse complement strand
CTCTTTTGCCAAGACATCAAAAGGAAAAATGATATGAAACTGATGCGCTGGAAATTTTGGAAAACCGAGAATAAAAATCACCAGGGTTTAAACCAAAGGTCTTCAAATTTACCGAAACCCAAAGATTTGCCGACTCAAGTCGGAATGCATTTGGTTACGCAGTTAAAAATGGATCCGGATTGGGTTTGGTCCTTGAAGGGGGTCGTGCAGCCTACAATAGAAAAACAGATTCTTGACATAAGGATCTTCGATCCCAAAGAAGCCGTTATTAGTGATCTGAAAATTAGAGACTATAACTCCCTGAATGATTTCCCGGAAATGATCCTGTTTGAGGGTAGTTTTAACAAGAGCACCGGTTGGGTCGATATTAAACGAACCTCGGATAAAGCCGCTTGAGCATTATCCGAGCTGCTTGAATAATGATTCTGTTTGCCAAATTGGCGTAAAGAGGGGAGAGTCCCCTCTTTTTTTGTTATAAAAAAACTGGAGCAGAAAAATTGCGAACATGGCAGGGGCATTTTTTCAAATGCTGGGATAGAAGCTGGAAGCCGAAGTAAGGTACGGCAGACTGAACTGGCCGGACAAACCCAGGGGTAATCTTTTTCAGGACTTCTCGGAGTAAAACACACACCCGGCTCACAAAAAAATAAAAAAAAATCCGTTCGGACCCGCTTATAACAGAAGATCCCTGAATGTGGCCGGATCTTTTGAATACATCCGGATGGCTTCCCTGTAGCCGATTTCCTCTATGATCGTAATCCCTTTTTCCAGATGTCGGTATTTCTCGAATTGACTTTTGGTGATAATGTCCTTTTCGATAAAGGACCGCGGCAGATCTTTTATATGTTCTTCCAGAATATGCGGCAATAGCCGATAGACGATGCCCCCTACAATCGCCTCTTCAACAGCCATCCAATATTCCACTATTTTTTCAACGGATTTTAAGCTTCTCTGATGACTCTTCTCAACGGCTTTCTTAATGGCGTTTTCGGTATACCCTCTTAAGGTGATATGTAAGGTTTCTTCAGCTGGGGCCATTAATGCCGTGTAAGGATTCGTGGCGCTGTTTTGCCAGATGGTATATTTTTCTTTAAGGAATTCTATGGTTCCGTTTTTGTCAATAATTAAGGTGCTGTTATAGGCGCCAACATCACCGCTATAAAGCTTGCCTTTCAGTTCAATTTTTACTTTTTTATCGGTTTGGTTGGAGAAAACATAGGTACCAACATATTCCTTGGCGAGATTATGAACGATATACACAGTGACGCCTTTATTTTTTTCATGACGTACAGGTTTGCTGCGGTTCAATGTTTGAAGGCTGCCATAGGGATTGTCGAATCCGGTTTTGTCTAAGATCGCCTGGATAACATCGAGGCAATAGTTCTTATAGAGCTCGGCGTATTCGAGTCGGCTTTCAGGTACAAACAGCAGCCGATGTTTCAGATTTCTGAGTTTCCATCGTAGCTTTCCGCTTTCAAGTTTATGCTTAATGCGCTGAATCAAACCGGGATGTTCTTTAAAATACTGCTGCGTTGCCCGATGGCTGGCCTTATCGAATTCTTCCTCAAAATCATTAAAAACGTACAACGGTTGTTGTCGGTCATCGAGTTGAATAAGTTCAAGAAGGCGTGTATAATCATTGCCATCATCCTCGGCGTTACCGTATGCAGCAGCAAATGCCAGAAAAACAGCTAAAATGAGAGCGAATCCTTTGTTTATCAGCTGTATGGATGTCATCATCCGTTTGATTTTTACAACGCCGCTTTTATGAAATAACATAAAAATGCGAATCCTTGCATATTGACGTGGGTGCCTGCCGATTTTAAAACGAGCATGAATTTAGCTAAATTCTTTAGCATAAAGTCTTATAATATGATAGTGCGCTGTATTCGTAAATGCAAAAGAATAAATGTCGATCTGCAACCGGCAGATTGAAAACAGGAGATCGATCTTAAGTGATACAGAAAAACATCGGATTCGTATCCTCCCGTTTTGCGGGAACCGATGGTGTTACGCTGGAGGCCAGCAAATGGGCCGGCGTTTTAAAAAGCAGCGGCCATCGCTGTTATTGGTTTGCCGGGCTGTTGGATCGCAGTCCCGAAAGAAGTTTTCTGGTCCCCGAAGCGTTTTTTCTGCATGAGAAAACCCGCTGGATTAACGAACAAATATTCGGGAAAAAAAGACGCGATTCCGCCGTTACCGATGCCATTTTCGATTTAAAATCCGTGTTGAAAAAGCAGCTCAAAGAATTCATCCACGCCTTTGACATTAATCTTCTGGTCGCTGAAAACATCCTCACCATTCCGATGCACATTCCGTTAGGTATCGCTCTGACCGAAATAATTGCCGAAACTCAGATTCCCACCATTGCCCACCACCATGATTTTTACTGGGAAAGAACCCGCTTTGCGGTCAATGCCGTCGGTGATTATCTCAGAATGGCATTTCCGCCGAAACTGCCCAGTCTAGAACACGTGGTTATCAATTCGGCCGCACAGGAAGAACTTGCCCTGCGGACGGGAATTTCATCGATCATTATCCCCAATGTGCTTGATTTTGAAAATCCACCCCAAATCAACGAAAGACAAAGCGAAGCCTTCCGGAAGTCTATCGGGTTGCGAAATGATGATGTTAAGATTTTACAACCTACCAGAATCATCCAGCGCAAAGGCATCGAACATGCCATCGAATTGGTCGCAGCATTAGGCGATCCGCGCTATAAGCTCATCATCTCTCATGAAGCCGGCGACGAAGGATGGGAGTATGCGGAATGGCTCAAAGAAGACGCGAGACAGCGTGGTGTCGATCTGTGCCTGGTCAACATCCATATGTCCGATCCCATGAATCCGGATGTGAACCACAAAGAAACCTATTCGCTCTGGGATGTTTATCCGCACGCGGATTTCATTACCTACCCGAGTTTATACGAGGGTTTCGGCAATGCATTTTTAGAAGCCGTTTATTTCAAAAAACCGTTGCTGATCAACCGCTATGCCACTTTTGTGCAGGATATCGAGCCAAAAGGATTTGATTTAATTGTCATGGATGGGTACCTGACGCGCAAAATAGTGCTAAAAGTCAAAGAAGTTCTGGAATCTACGGATCGTCTGGCAAAAATGGTAAATACCAATTATGAAGTGGCTTCCCAGCATTATTCCTATGACGTACTCCGCAGATGGCTGAATATCATGTTGACCAATTTTTTTGGTGTGGCCGGATAGTCTACAGGAACTTTCAATTCCTACCTGATATAAAACCGGAATTTTAAATTCCGGTTTTTTTATTAATTATTCCAGAAGGTTAAATAATAAATTTCCCTTTTATTCCTGCATGTTCGTGCTCCACCGCTGTTTTCGGAACAAGCGGTTCCCCATTTTACGCTAATAATATCAATATCAGTATTAATATCAGTATGTTATTAAATTGGCACGCCCATTGCTTTCTGTTCGTTGTGATAATGTCAGCGCGTACTTTTAGCAAAATTAAATTTTAGGAGAATTTTACAATGAAAGCGCGAAATAAAATCATATTTTTAGGCCTTTTGAGCTTATCTGTAACGTTCTTGTTTTCTTCATACCCAGTTTTCGCAAGCGAGATTACAATTGTGGGCGAAGTCAATGATACCTATCAAGTTGTGGCAGATGGTCAAATTTATGAGGTTGCTGTTACGCCAAAGGGCGATGACTTGGTATTTAACTATATCGCTGTAAAAGTGAAAATAACTGGAACAGTCGAAGAAAAGGAAGATAGGAAAATAATTACAGTGAAGTCATTTGAAGCTGTGCCGGAATAAAAAGAACCATTGAACAGTTTTATCGTTGCTTCGTCAAAGGATTAATTCAGATTAAATGGAGGTGCGTTTTGCCCAACAAAAAACAAAAGAAAGCATCCAGTCCACCACCTATAACAGGAATCATCTTGCCATCGAAATGGAACGAACAGGGTAAGCCTGCTCGAATTTCTATCCATACGGATGATCGCAAGGAATATCAAATCGACTTTAGTGGCGCCGGTAAGGAATTGTTAAATCTGACGTATAAGAAAGTGGCAGTTCAGGGTAAACTCAGAGAACAACTAAACGGTCGGGCAATTCTCAGAGTTCGACAATATCAGATCATAAATGATGCACCTGAAAATTTGGAAATTACTCACGTCACCTGAAAGAGGATCATTGTGAAAAAGAAAACTTACTCGCGGTATAGGAACTTACCAGAAGATTCATTTGATGAATCTGAAGATTACAGCGACCCAGGTTTAAATGAGCCCATGTACAGTCCGATGCGGCGCAAAGAAAAAATTCGAACAAAGGATTTTAAAACGGAGAAAAAACATAAAGACCGCAAACGTAATTTACGCAACAAAATTAGATATGATTTTGAACTTTAGGAGGAATGAACCATGAATGATTCTGACAGGCGCTATCTTTCCAGGTTCGCACTGGATCCCACAATGGAATATAGATGGAAAGATCTATATGGATTCGATTTTTCTTGTCCCTATGATGATGAGATGGATCCGTTTAATGATCGAAACATTCTGGATGCTGAAGACACAATTCCAGAAGATGACTTTCTTTTTAAGAATTAGGCTGAAAAGGAGGTTTTAATCAAATGAAAATCAAACCCTTAAATGACAGAGTCCTGGTGCTGAGAGAGGATGAGGAACAAAAAAGCACCGGGGGGATCATCATCCCCGACACAGCCCAGGAAAAACCCCAGCGGGGTAAGGTGGTTGCAGTCGGCTCAGGCAAAATAGACAAAGACGGCAAACGCACCCCCCTGGAAGTAAAGGTCGGGGACCGCATCCTGTTCGGCAAATATGCTGGAACCGAAATTAAGATTGACAATGTTGAACACGTTTTTATGCGTGAGGACGATATTTTGTCCGTTCTTGAATAACGGGAGGTGATTGAGATGACTGCAAAAATGATTGCATACAATGCGAAAGCCAGGGACCGTCTCCTCAGAGGCGTAAACACCTTGGCAGACGCTGTGAAAGTTACCCTGGGGCCTAAAGGCCGCAATGTCGTTTTAGAGAAATCATTCGGCTCACCTGTGGTCACCAAAGATGGTGTGACAGTTGCCAAAGAAATTGAAATCGCAGATAAATTTGAAAACATGGGCGCCCAGATGGTCAAAGAGGTTGCCAGCAAGACCAGCGACATGGCCGGCGATGGAACGACCACCGCGACCATTCTGGCCCGGGTGATTTACCGCGAAGGACAAAAGCTGGTGACTGCCGGAGTCGATCCCATGGCACTCAAGCGCGGCATCGACAAAGGCGTGACCGCTATTGTCGAGGAGTTAAAAAAGCTTTCCAAGCCTACCCGGGATAAAACCGAGATTGCCCAGGTGGGAACTATCTCCGCCAACAACGATCCCATGGTCGGCGATCTGATTTCCGAGGCCATGGAAAAAGTCGGCAAGGAGGGCGTCATTACCGTCGAAGAAGCCAAAAGCATGGAAACCACACTGGACATCGTTGAGGGCATGCAATTTGATCGGGGCTATCTGTCCCCTTACTTTGTCACCAACCCCGAGAAGATGGAGACGGTTTTGGAAGACCCATACATTTTGCTGCATGAAAAGAAAATCAGCGGCATGAAAGATCTGTTGCCACTGCTGGAGCAAGTTGCCAGGCAGGGAAAGCCCTTATTGATCATCGCTGAAGACGTAGAAGGGGAGGCCCTGGCCACCCTGGTGGTGAACAGACTTCGCGGCACCCTGCAGGTCGCAGCCGTTAAAGCGCCGGGTTTTGGTGATCGCCGCAAGGCCATGCTGAGCGATATCGCCGTTTTAACTGGAGGTCAGGTCATTTCCGAAGATATGGGCATCAAGCTGGAAAACGTGACCACCAATGATCTTGGAAAGTGTAAAACCGTAAAAATCGACAAAGATGATACCACTCTTGTTGAGGGTGCGGGGTCTAAAAGCGGTATTGAAGGCCGTGTGCGCCAGATTCGCACACAGATCGAGGAAACCAGTTCTGATTATGATCGGGAGAAATTGCAGGAGCGCCTTGCCAAACTCGTTGGTGGAGTCGCCGTCATTCGTATCGGAGCGGCCACCGAGACTGAAATGAAAGAAAAGAAAGCCCGCGTTGAGGATGCGCTAAATGCCACCCGCGCGGCGGTGGAAGAAGGGATTGTGCCGGGCGGTGGTGTAGCCTTGATCCGCTGTATGAAAGCCCTGGATAAAATAGATGCATCCGGTGAGGAGAAAAACAGTATTGAAATTCTAAAAAAGGCTTTAGCCGAACCGCTACGACAGATCGCAGAAAATGCTGGGTACGAGGGTTCGGTGGTTTTTCGAAAGGTTCTGGAAGGCAAGGGCGAT
>JASFGZ010000291.1:0-6351 GCA_050123495.1 Desulfobacterales bacterium | reverse complement strand
CTTCCCGAATGGAGGGACAGGCCCAACCCGGCACGACCTATATGACCGAGGACACCTTCAAGCTCACCGAAGGCTTATTTCGCTTCGAGGGTTTGGGCCAGCGGGTGATTAAAGGCAAGCAAGCGCCGGTCAACATCTACCGTGCCATCGCACCCAGTACCATGAGGACGCGGTTTGATGTCAGTGCCGAGCGGGGACTGACTCCTTTTGCAGGCAGAGAGCGGGAGCTTGAGCTTCTGCTTGATGGGTTGGAGCGGGCTAAGGCGGGCAGGGGTCAAGCCTTTTCCATTATGTCTGAGGCCGGGATGGGACCATTTGTTTAGGGGCCATTACGAACGTGTCCTTGCTGTTAAAGAAGAGCTTCTTCGCATGATGGTGCGGCAGTTTAATCCCCGCTGGTATGTGAGGGGATTATGCGGAGCCTCAAGGGCTTGCATTTGCCTCGGTCGCTGGGACCAGGCGTTGGAAGAGGCCGAAAAGGCGCTGAAGGTTGCTGAGGAATCCTTAAATAACAGCCTTGTCGTTTTTGCAGCTTGGACCCTCTCGATGGCCTACACTTGGAAAGGTGATCTGGGTCGGGGTGTTGAATACGGGAAACTAGCATTGCAGAAAGCTGTTACGCCTGCAGATAAGGCATGGGCGCATAGGGGTCTTGGATGGGTCTTGTGCCAAGCCGGAGAGGCAAACAGAGGAGTTGAGCTTCTGGATGCAGCGTTGGCGATCGTTCAACCTTCACGCCATATGCCAACAGAGATTCCCACAAGGTGCATCCTGGGCGCGGCGTATTGGCTGGCAGGGGAAGACGACAAAGCGAGGCAAACGCTCGAAGAGGGCCTGGAAATCGCAGACCGCTGTGGGGCGAGATACTATCTTGGGTGGGCTCAACGGCTCCTGGGTGAGATCGCCTATTCAAAAAAATCGATTGATTCTGTATTAAGATCCATGTATTCAGATCTTATCTGCAAAAAATCCCAGAAATTCGGTTGTCTAATTTTACAAATAGAATTGTAATCGGCTCATATTCGGTCTTCTGGCAAAAATCGCGAAAGAATAAAGTGTTTACCGGGTCACTTCAAGAAAGGAGGTATTATGCCTGGGAAATTCGAGTTGAAAAAAAGCAAAGGCGGAAAGTTCATGTTTAATCTCAAAGCTGCCAATGGGCAGGTGATTCTGACGAGTCAGACCTATAAAACCAAAGCAGCTGCGAAAAATGGAATTAAATCTGTTTGTACGAACTGCACGAAGGCTGCCAGTTTTGAACAGAAGGCATCCAAGAAAGGGGAACCTTACTTTGTTATGTTGGCAGCCAATAAGCAGGTTATAGGCAAAAGTCAAATGTATTCGAGCAAAGCGACGATGCGAAATGGCATCGCATCTGTCAGGAAAAATACGCCTAAAGCCGCGGTTAAGGATATGACAGTCTAGTTTTATTTCGTCGGGAAATCCTCGACGGATAAATGATGTCCAGGAAATCGATCAGAATCTCTCTCTATCAAAGCAGGGCCATTTGGCCCTGCTTTTTTTGTTTTACCCGTTTTGCTTTCTGCTAACTGATTTTCAGTTCCTCCAAATGCCACCATCCGGCACAAAACCGAAGACCCGAAAGCTTGCAAAATACTGAAGATTCGTGTATTCATCATGTGATCGCAGATATCACAAACGCAACCATTTTGAGGATAGTCCTATTACTTATCAGTGGTCTTAGGTTATTTGATTTCTGACATAATACCTTAATGAAACGCTGATTCTAAGACACCGTTTGGCCCGGGGCGCACATTCATTTCCCGAACGAACTAGATTTCACTTCTCATTTAGAATCCTTCGGATTTAACTGCATTTAACGCAAAAAGATCATGGTGGTTCAATATGCAGATCACCAGACGCGATTTCATCAAAAGTACACTGATATCGGGTGGGTCTCTGATATTTGCTCCAAACCCTATTTGTGCCTTAGCCCAAAACGACCAACAATGGTATCCAGCTTACGGGAAATTAGAAAAAGAAGGCAAATTGGCCGAGAGAGTCGAGGCGGCTTACGCCATCTTTGAAGAATGCCGGCTTTGTCCGCGCGAATGTGGGGCGAATCGGCTGGATGGGGAGCGCGGATTCTGCCAGGCCCCCCTGAAAGTCATGGTTTACGTGGCCCAACCCCATTTCGGTGAGGAGTTATCGTTAGTTGGGGAACACGGATCCGGTACGATTTTTTTCTCCAATTGCAATCTTCGCTGTGTCTTCTGTCAGAACTGGCCGATCTCCATAAAGGGCGAAGGCAGGGCGATTGAAGATGAAGGCCTGGCCCAATTGATGATGTTTCTTCAGGAAATCGGCTGCCATAACATCAACCTGGTAACCCCCACCCATGTGATGCCCAATATTCTTAAGGCCACCAGAATTGCATTTAAAAAGGGCCTTCGTATTCCGCTTGTGTATAATACCAGCGGCTATGAGCGGTTGGAGATAATAAAAATGTTGGACGGCATTGTGGATATTTACCTGCCGGATATCAAATTCATGGATGGGGATATGGCAGCCAAGTTTTCATCTGATGCTCAGGATTACCCGGAAATGGCAACGACGGCTGTTTTTGAAATGAACCGGCAGGTCGGCGTTCATCAGATGGACAGGCGCGGAATTGCCCGCAGAGGCGTGATGATTCGACACCTGGTTATGCCCAATCGCGTCGCCGGGACCAGAAAATTCGTCGAGTGGGTGGCCGCTAACCTTCCCCAACTCACCTATGTAAATATCATGTCACAGTACCATGTGGATTACAAAGCCTTTGAGTATCCTGAAATTGCGCGGGGGGTCACCGTTCAGGAATTTTTAGAAGCAATGGATTGGGCTGAAAAAGCCGGATTGACGCATTTGGATCCCAGGTCTGTCAGGATTAGAGAACTGTACACCAAATCTGGATAAAAGTGGTTTCAAAACCTCAGATCAGGTTCAAGGGCAAGGCGTACCGCGGATTGAAAGCGGAGCGCACACGTTAGTACGTGAGCATTTTAATTCGCGGGACAACGCGGCCATTGGGCCTCAGATGGGGTTTTGAAACCACTTCTAGATGTTTTGTCGAGGATAAGTCCGATGGAGCACCCGATAACGCGCCGTCATTTTCTTGGCCTATGCGGGCGCAGCGTTGCGATCTGTGCCAGTTCCACTCTGTTTCCTTTGGGTGCCTCCTCACGGTCTGCCTGGTCTGCAGGGATAAAGAAAGGGTTGATTGGACGCAAGCTTTCCCCCTATTTTACGCCGATGGATAATCAGATGATCCGCTGTGAGCTCTGCCCCCACGGCTGTGAGGTTGATCCCGGAGAACGCGGGCTTTGCGAGGTGCGCGAAAACATCAACGGGCAATATTATTCTTTGGTTTATGCAAACCCATGTGCTGTACACATTGATCCGATTGAAAAGAAGCCCCTTTATCATGTGCTTCCAGCAAGTCGCGCCTTTTCCATTGCAACGGCCGGTTGTAATTTCGACTGCAAGTTTTGCCAAAACTGGGAAATTTCTCAGGCGCGGCCTGATGACACTTATAATTACAAACTTTTGCCGGATCAGGTCATATCCAGCGCGCTTCAGTATAAAAGTCAGGTGATCGCTTCAACATATGTGGAGCCGGTTATCTTCATCGAGTATATGCTCGAGATCGGTCGCCTCGCAAAATCCCAGCCGCTTCTAAAAGTCATGCATTCCAATGGATTCATAAACCAGAAACCGCTTGAAGATCTTTGTGATGTTCTGGATGCCGCCTGCATTGATCTTAAGGGCTTTACGGAGGACTATTATCAAACCATGACCGAAGGCAGTCTTGAGCCGGTGTTAAACACCTTAAAGGTTCTTAAAGCCCGGCAGGTGCATACTGAAATTGTCAACCTGATGGTTCCTGGAAAAAACGATGCCATAAAGCAGTTACGTGCCATGTGCCGGTGGATCTATAAAGAGCTGGGGCCAGATGTTCCGCTCCATTTTATTCGGTTTTATCCTCGCTACAAGCTAAAAAGTATTCCACCGACACCGATATCGACCCTTGAGAAGGCCAGGGAAGTTGCTACTGATGAAGGCCTCCATTTTGTCTATGTTGGTAATGTGCCCGAACACCCGTGGGGACACACGTATTGCCCGGACTGCAAAAGAATGCTGATTCGTCGGATCGGCTACCGGGTAAAATTGCTGGGTTTAAATGATGGGAAGTGTCAATATTGCGGGCGGGCCATCTTCGGCATTTGGAAATCTGCTGGATCTTGAGCGCATACCTGAATTTTGCCCGAGTCGGAGGTTTTCAGTTTCTCATTTATTTTAATGCAAGATTCAGGTGATGGATTTTAGGAATGCCGTAGAAGTGTCAGCAGACTGATACCGCATAGCGTGCTCAGAAAAATCAGCGTATTCATGATACCGTAAATCGGGAGTATGAATAAAGCGGCAATCAAAACACCTGCGGCGGCCCCTGCGAGATCCAGTGCATAGAATTTTCCACCGATTTTCTCCAGAGCAACTCCGGTACCGGCTGTAACCAAGACGGCCAGGGCAAAATGAACGCCGCCCAGAATACCGGTGATCAGGCTGAGGCCTGAAAAAAGCCAACCCATCGCCGTCGGAGACAAAAAATTCCGAATCTCTGCATGAATCAGCGCTAAAAATAACATTAATCCGATAGGGAGCATACAGATCAGCATCTGGACGCGAATAAAAAGTCCCCGAAGAGCGTTGGTTTTCGGCGGGGAGGGATTTTGCCGGGAAATCCATCCGGCGCCGACAGCCAATCCTGCCATGAAAAAGGCGATAATCAAAGCAAGCTGCCGATAAACAAACCCTTCAATGATCTGAAAGCTCAACAAAAATACCACCTGAAGCACCATTTCAATGGCACCCGATGTAAAGATACTTCCGGCAACCGCCGCTCTGAATTTGCAGCGACCGGTCCAAAAAATTGCAACAATTAAGCCGCCGACGATGGCGAATCCTGTCCAGAGCCATCGAAGCTTTAAATCAACCATGAAATTGATAAATTTTTGCAGCACTGCATGCCACTGGCCCGCCCACATCATCAGGTTATGGAAATAACAGATGGGGAAAAAATCTCTGTTGACGGCAAGGTCCGGGACACCCTCCAGAACGGATTTGAGATAATCGAGACGGAATGGGCTCAGGGCATTCTGAAGGATATCTTCGCGGATGTATGTGAGTTGGAGGTTGCGCTCAAATATCCGATGCGCCAGGGCCGCGACATCTGACAGGAGCACACCGGATATATCGGTGGCAAAAAACCGTGTTTGGTCGCCGGGATAGATGAGGGTTTTGGCGAAAACCTGAAGAAGAGTTTTGTTTATGGAACCCAAAAAGCGGGCCTGGACCGGACCCAGCATACTTTCACCACCGGAAACCGCAAAGGAAAAAATCCCGCCTGATGAAAGCCGATGTTTCACACGGGCGAAGAATTCCTCTGTATAAAATCGGTTCATCTGGGCGGTGATCGGATCTCCCATATTCATCAAAATAACGTCGTAGCGTGCATGCGAGCGACGCATGAAGATACGGGGGTCCTGGTGAAACAGCCGAACCCGGGGATGCTCAAGCGATGACGCCGTTGCAGACGAAAGATGCGGTTTGAGCAGACCAATGAAATCCGGATCCGCTTCCACGTAATCGATATGCCGGATGCCCGGCTGTTTAAGAAGCTCCTCCACAAGACCGGCAATTCCACCTCCCAGAACAAGAATCGTTTTAGGATTTGGGTGTTGAAGAAGGGCCAGGTGGGCCCCGTGTTCGGCACTGAGCCGATCCGGTTCCGAAAATAACCACAGACCGTTGGTAAAAACCGATACCTGTTCCTCTTTTTTCAACAGTGCAATGTTGTGATAGGCAGTGTCATACACGGCCGAAACGTTCGGCCCCCATTGCCACCGACGGCTCATATGGTCCAAACGAGAACCCGCAACCGCACCCGAAACAATCACTAAAGACACGGCAATCCACATCCAGTGTCCAAAACTCGCGTTGGATAAGGGCCGCCACGGCCGCAACAGCCACCAGGAAATACATAGGATCATGCCGGCGGTGATCCAAATCGTTGTAAGGGCTGAACTACAAGAAAGAAATATAAAGTAAAAGATCAGGCCACCGGCGCCCGAACCCAGCGCCTCTCCCAGATAGATCCCCAGGGGCTGATGCGCTTTTTTTTTTCGATGAAATGCCCAGCAGATGCCGAAAAGCGCGCCGGATAAAGGGCACAAAAGACCGGTAACTGTAATGGAAATAAGAAGCATCTTGCCGATGGAAGGCAATTCTCCCGCCGGAAGCGTCCAGAGGATTCTGGTTGCGCGGATGAACAGCATCAGCAGGGGCAACATG
>JASFGZ010000290.1:0-6352 GCA_050123495.1 Desulfobacterales bacterium | reverse complement strand
TTTATGTCCCGTATCGACTTCCAGTTTTAAGAGTTTCTTTGCTTTGGGGATCGGTTCGGCATTTACGACGGTCGCCACTCTCAGGTCGATGCGACTGAATTCCTCCAGGGTAATTTCGGGTTTGGTTTCCAAAACGGCTGGCTCCTCCTGTGGTGGTGAAATTGAATCCGAAGCTGCGTCTTTCATCTCAATTCTTGGAAACAGCGCGACCGATTTTAACAGTGTCGTGCCCGGCGCGATTGTCTTCCAGGTTCTGAGTCGATTGAGGTGATAAAAAGAATCGTCCGGATCCAGTCCGAGATGGTGTTGCATTTTCTTTGCTGTATCCGGCATCACCGGGTAAATCAGGCCTGAGATAATTCGAAGCCCTTCAAGCAGATGGCAAATAACGGCCGCCAATTGTTTGTGACTCGATTTTTTCTTCGCCATTACCCAGGGAGCGGTGACATCAATCGTTTTGTTCATTTCTCCAATAAATTCCCACACAGCTGTCAGGGCTTTTTGAAACTCAAAGGATTCCATAAAGGTCTCAAAATTCTTGATGGTCTCCAGGGCGCTCGATTGCAGGTTGAGGTCCAATTGCCGCTCTGCCTGAGGATCGACCTGCGGGACGCAGCCTTTGAAGTATTTATGGAGCATGGATATAATTCTGGAAAAAAGGTTGCCGAGATCATTGGCCAGATCCGAGTTGATCCGCTGCACCAGGGCGCTCTCACCAAAGCTTGAATCCAGTCCGAACTTCATTTCGCGAAGCAGAAAAAACCGAAAGGCATCCAGGCCATAGAGATTTTTTAGTTGCAGCGGGTCGACCACATTTCCAAGACTTTTCGACATCTTGCTCTGTTCGATATTCCAGTATCCGTGTACATTCAAATGCTGGTAAATGGGTATTCCGGCAGCCTTGAGCATAATGGGCCAATAAATACCGTGGGGTTTTAGAATATCTTTGGCGACGATATGCTGGCACACCGGCCAGAATTTTTGATATAATTCTCCGTTAGGGTATCCAAGAGCCGTAATGTAGTTTAACAGGGCATCAAACCAAACGTAAGTGACATAATTTTCGTCAAAAGGCAGCGTGATACCCCATTTTAATCGACTCTTGGGCCGAGATATACAAAGATCTTCAAGCGGTTCTTTGAGAAAAGCCAGGACCTCGTTACGGTAACGCTCAGGGCGGATAAAGCCCTGATGCTGCTTGATGTGATCGATGAGCCAATCCTGATAACGACTCATCTTAAAAAAGTAATTCGCTTCTTTAATGGTTTCTGGCGCTGTCTCATGATCCGGACATTTGCCGTCGACCAATTCCCGTTCCGTATAAAATCGCTCACATCCGAAACAATACTGACCCTCATATTCACTGAAATAAATATCGTCCGCATCATAGATTCTCTGGAGAATCTGGCTCACGATTTCCATATGGGAGGCATCGGTTGTGCGGATAAAATAATTGTTGGCAATGTTGAGTTGCGGCCAAAGATCTCTAAATAGCTGGCTGATTTTATCGACATAAGCCCGGGGGCTCAGGTTTTCCTTTTTAGCCGCGCGCACCACCTTGTCTCCGTGTTCATCGGTTCCCGTCAGGAAATAAACATCTGCCGGGCGCATGCTATGAAAACGCGTGATGACATCGGCGACAATGGTCGTATAGGCATGTCCTAAATGCGGACGTGCGTTCACATAGTAAATGGGAGTCGTAACGTAAAACGGTTCGGTCATTTTTCTGCTTATTCCTTCTCCTGGATTAGTTTGTCCGTGGTGAATTCGATTTCCAGGTCGCCTTCTAACCGAACGGCAACGCGGTTGCATATGGCATTATGACGGACAACCCTGCCTTTGCCGCCGGGAGTTATGACAGTTTTGCCCACGCGGGGCAATTTCTTCTTTAACTCCTGGTAGGTTTCGAACTCGTATGTTAAACAGCACATCAGTCGACCGCATTGTCCTGAAATTTTGGTAGGGTTGAGCGACAGGCTTTGTTCCTTGGCCATCCGTATCGATACAGGATCAAATTTATCTAAAAATGTTGAACAGCACAGTTGGCGGCCGCAGCGACCGATGCCACCGCACATTTTAGCCTGGTTGCGTATGCCCACCTGGCGCATTTCAATTCTGACCCCAAGTTCTTTGACCAGCATTTTTACCAGCTGCCTAAAATCGACGCGCCCTTCGGCTGTGAAAAAAAAAGTATATTTGCTTCCATCGAAGGACTTTTCAACAGAAAAGAGATTCATCTTCAACGCGAGTTTTCGGATGCATTCCAGGCAAAAGGTATGTGCCCTCTTTTCGTCGGCCAGATTTTTTTCGCGCTGGTTAAAATCCTTTTCAGTAGCCAACCGAAAAACCTTTTTGAGTGGCTTGCCGGACGGCTGTTTTTCGCTGAGGACCGGAGGTACGACGACGGTTCCGAAACCGAGTCCCTGTTCCGTTTCAACGATTACATGATCACCCCGGTTAAGGACAAATGCACCGCAGTCAAAATCATATACCTTGCCTGCAGGTTTGAATCGTATGCCGACTATTTTCTTCATGTTAATTTTGTTTTTTGTCAAAATGTCAGGGCTGTGTTTTCCGATACGTGCGAGGCTTAACAGTATACCGCCTGATCATTTATCAACTTTCTAAATACGGGTCATTATGTTTTACCATAGAATTCGGATAGCATACAGAGAAAATATGAATCGATAGAATTCATTCAATAGAAGAAAAAATGGACTCTTTTAAAATTTGAAACGCTCATTTTAGGTTAAGGTTGTGCCAGTTTGATAAGCAAATTTTCCATACTGAGCCTCAAATTGGTATTTGCTGTGATACGGTTTTGGACTTGTTGAACGGCATCCACCTTGGACAGCAACGATGGTATGCTGACGTTCTCTGGCGCGATCTCAATTTTATCCGCAGCATCCTGATTGATGATTTTCCCGGAGTCGTATCGGGCGACGATGAGATCTCTAAACCAGACTTTTATGAACTCCAGAGTTTCCGAAATTTCCTCCCTTTCCCCGGATAGTTTTTCAGCAAGTGCAAGCAGGTGGCCCAGATTTTTCACAGATAAGGTATTGATTTCATCTATCAACCATTTTCTCCGTTTTAACCAGTTGTTGCCGACCATGGTTTGAGCTCGGGAATAGCTTCCATTGGCCATCGCAGCAAGGATTGCAGCTGCTTGAGGTGCAAGTCCATGTTTTTTCCTGAGCAAAACCGCCAAATTTTTCTGGGAAATCGGATTAAACCCAACGCATTGGCAGCGCGATACGATCGTCGGGAGCAGAGCGGATTTCTGGGTCGCGATGAGTACCAGCATTGTCCGGCTTGGTGGCTCCTCCAAAATTTTAAGGAGGGCGTTGCTGGCCGCCGGATTCAGGGCCTGGGCATCGGATATGACAACCACCCGGGTTTTGGCCTCGTAGGGTCTCAAGGTCAGTGTGTGAGCCAGCTCCCGGATCTGTGCGATCTTAATAAACGAACCGGACGGTCGGATTCGAATGATGTCCGCGTGGTTGCCGGACTCGATTTTTCTGCACGATTTACAGACACCGCAGGATTCAAGAGCCCTGAAATCAGATTTACCCGATGGGCTGTCTGGGTCAAGGTTTGAGCGATCTTCTGCCGTGAGCCCGGAGTTTACCTCCTGACAGTTGCATGCCATGGCCAGTGCCATGGCGGCAGCCTGTCTACCCACACCTTCTGTACCTGTAAAGAGAAAAGCGTGAGGGAGGGTCTTGTTTTTAAGGAGGGTGGTTAGAATACGTATGGGGCGTTCTTGATTTATTAGCGACTCAAACCCAGGCACAATTCATTTCACTCCGCTCGCAAATGGAACCATGGTGCATTGGAAGACGGGAATGATGCACCGGGTGGATATGGACCTTATTCATAAAAGCGTTTCCTTTATCTGGGCCCCATTTCCCATCTTGCCAACTTCCCACGATCCCATGCGCTAAGGGCAGATCAATCACCCTTAGAACCTGAACGGTTTTCCGCCAAAAGTGAGTTGAGATATTGAAAAAATTCAATAATCTACCCGTTCTTTCAGTTCTTTTCCGGATTTAAAAAAAGGAAGTTTTTTCGGTTTAATGGTCACTTGCTCTCCGGTTTTTGGGTTTCTACCGGTATAGCTTTTGTAATCTTTTACAAAAAAGCTGCAAAGACCGCGGATTTCAACCCGTTCTCCCCGTGCCATGGCATTTGCCATGTTAGCGAAAAATATCTGAACAACCTTTGCTGCCTCCGCTTTTGAAATGTTGGCTTCTGTTTTCAGAGCGGAAATGAGCTCCAACTTATTCATAGAACCTCCTTTATCTAAATACGAGTAGGCGAAATTTTTAAAATTTATAAGCTGAAACTTAATTAGATGTCAAGTAGTTATGTTAATATTTTGGGTACAATTTCAATTTCGTCTTCACTGACTTCTACTCCGGCATATTGTCCGAGGGCTTCTATATTGACAACCACGCGGCCCTTGCCACCATAGCGAACAAAAGTTCCGGTAACGCCAATAAACGGCCCGCTTATGACAAGGACCTTATCTCCCTTTTTCAGATTATAACCGGTTGTTACGGGATGGTCACCGGCCACCATGATTTTCAATGAATCTACGGTTTCCTCGGGGACCGATAACGGCCCATGTTTACTGCCGATCAGCCGAACTGCGCCAGCGGTTTTTACAATCTCCAGATGAGACTCGGGGGCAAGATCGGTTTTCACAAACAGGTAGCCGGGAAACAGCGGAATTCGAATCATGGCTTTTCTGTCCCGACGCTTGCTCCTAACGGTAATCTTCGGCAGGAAAACCTCTATGGATTTTTTCCCCAGGCCGTCATGAACCACATTTTCAAATCTACTTTTGGTGTGCAACACATACCAGAGACGGTCTAATCGTTTGTCTTCCATTGGTTATGACCCTAATTTAGAAACCACTTCTTTTAAGAATGTACCAAAAACAAAAATACGAAATCAATAGCCGACTTCTCCGAGCCCAAACAGATTGACTTTAAATTCATATATTTGATCATTGGGCACATTCGTATATTTAAAATCAAGGGACCAGCACTGGGCCTGATAGGAGAAACCGGCGCCGGTCCGAATTCTCAAACGTTTTTCAATGTTTTGTCGGTGGTCTGCAAGGATGGTTAATCGATCGGTCAGCTGTAGCGTTAATTTCCCGTAAATGGACTGGATGGTCTCGTTGTTGTCGAGTTCTTTAGATTTCTTAGCATATCGATAGTCGACATACAACTCGTCGCCGCGATGGTCCCGAAGGGATGCCTGGAAATTTTGGGACAAAAGCGCGTTATCATAGACCGACCATTCTGTTTCTGCATCTGCCCGAATGTATTTGCCAGGATTGATTTCCAGTCTGGCGAAAATCGGTGAAAAGGATCTATTTGAATCTTCAAAGTCGTAGCTCTGTCTCACATCAAAACGAAAAAAGTCGTTATAATTATGGTTGACAGCTGTTTGACGATCGTCGCCGGCTTTCGGTTGAGGGGAGATCGCCTGTTTAACTTCGGCCGGCTTCGATTTGGAAGTCAGCGTATTGGTCAGCGAGTATGTAATTTTATGGGTCTCATCAATTCGGTCGATCGGGTCAAAACGGGGCAGATCACCTTGACTTACTTCGGGTATAAATTCATGGGTAATCTGGGGTCTGATGGTATGCTTAATTTTTTCAAATCCATGATTTTCCAGATCGAATACTTTGGTTATTTCCGTAAAAAAATCTGAACGGGTGTCGAAAAGTTCACGATGCGACCATCGATCGTTGCTGGATTCATCGTCGAAATTTTTTTCATCCAATCGGTAAACGGTCTCCCGGAGGCCCACCGACGGTTCAATGGTCAGGTAGTTTTGAACACGAAACGGCAGATAAAATCTGGGATGTAGGTCTATGCGCTGGCCCCTGGACCCTGTATCTCTCCAGAAGTAGTTGAATTGAGACGCCAGGTCCAAATAAAACGGTGAGGTCAAAATCTTCTGTTTTGCGCCATCAAGCCCGATAAACGGTAATCTTTGAAGTGTCCGACTCGTATTTGCATCGCGTCGGGTATCGTCATTCCAGCGCGGTTCGAAATTGAAACTGAATTTAGGCCAGATTCGATTCAGATTCAGACGGTTAACCCTTAACGGATCATTGAGATCGTCTAGTTGCCGTTTAAACACCTTGAGAAAAAATTTTTCGGTGTCTTCGTATCCCATATATCCATCTCGGAACTCCCGCAGGTAGTCCTGGTCTTTGGCAATGTCCAGATCCAATTTGGCAAAGATATCATAGGGCAATTGCTGATGGTGACTGGCCCGGAACCAAAACCGATTTTCATTGGTTCGCAGGACATCCTCGGGATCGTCT
>JASFGZ010000289.1:0-6381 GCA_050123495.1 Desulfobacterales bacterium | reverse complement strand
CTGAATTTACCGCGTGGGACCCACTCCAGGCCACACCTCTGAGCCCGGCATCTAAAACCACCGTCTGAAAAAAGATTAACATTTTTCTGATCATGGGGTTTCATTTTATTTTGGTAAAAATTTCAACATATTATAGGAATAATCGCTGGCGATTTGAGCCATCTTCGATGCAGTTGAAATCAACATGGCACAAGTTTTGAAGTGATTTTGCTCAGCTTTGAGGAGGAATTTGAGGATGCGACGCAGAGAATCAGGACTAACGGCATTTGAGCTGGCGGTGACTCTCGCCATCATAGCGATTATGGCGTCGGTGACCATGCCGCCGTATCTGAAGTGGTGGCGCAAAACGCGGCTGAGCGGTGCGGTCTCCAATTTGGCTTCAGATCTCGAGTTGGCCAAAACCCAGGCAATCCGAACAAACGCGAATGTGGTGGTCGAATTTAAGACCGGCAACTACACGGTGTTTTTCGATCTCGGAGATGGGGGCGGCGGTGGTCCCGATTGGGAGCAGGATTCCGGGGATCGAACGATACTCAAGCGCTATTTGCCGCCCGGTGTCCAAATCGAGACCGACAGCCTCAGTTTTCCAACTGAGAGCACTAAGACCGGATTTAGCGGCCGCGGCATTTCGCTGGATATTATTACGCCGGAAACGATACCGCTCAAACAGGGCCCCAATAACCGCCAAATCACCATAAACCGCCTGGGGAATATTGATGTTCAATAACGTATGCAAACTGCCGAGTTTAGTCGGATTTGATTAACGAGCTGATGAAAATTCGACAGTCGGAGGCACAACGGGGGGGTAAAAAATAGTTTGAATTTTCAGCCACACATTTTGATTTCGTCGCTGCCTTGCAATAGCCGGCAATTCGTCGGGCAAAAAACGAACCATTTTGATTCGAAGAGCGGCTTTTCACTGGTTGAGCTTGTCCTGGCGATGGGGATTTCGACGCTTATTTTAATCGGCATTTATGGTGTGTTTTCCATTACCGGCAAAAATTTTACCACCCAGAATGCAACCGCCAATGCCCAGCAAAGTCTGCGCGCCGCGATCGGCCTGATGGCCAGAGATATCCGGGCGGCCGGTCTCGATCCCACCGATACGGACAACTTCGGATTTGAGTACGCTGCCAGCACCAAAATTCAGATTACGGCAGATAGCATTGACAGTGGTACGGGTGAATTCAACGGGACAGTAGACGATACCAATTTCGAACGGATTACCTATGAATTTAAGAGCAATCAAATTGTGCAAACGCTGTATGGGGACACTACCAGCGCGGCGCCATTGATCAGCAATATCAATAATGTCCAATTTACGTATCTTGATGCCAATAATTCTGATTTGATCGATTATGGCCTGAGCCCGCCCCGGGTGCCGACGGATGAACTGATCAATATCCGAACGGTTGAAATTCAAATAACGGTCGAGCAGCCGGCCGGAATTGATGAACCCGTGAGCCGGACATTAACCCGCAGGGTGGAATGCCGTAATATGGCGTTTAATTAGAGGTCTGTACTTATGTGTAATACCCAACTGGACAGATTTAAACTGCTAACCGACACACGTGGTTTTACTTTTGTCGAATTGCTTGTCGTGCTTGCCATTTTTGCCATTGCTGTTCTGGCGGTTGCTGCCATGCAGGTGACGTCGATCAATACCAATGCTTCGGCTCGAATGTCCGGTGAGGCCAGCGCGCTGGCTGCAAATAAGGTGGAAGCATTGATGGCCTTACCTTACGACGCCAGCGACCTGAATCCGGCTTCGAATCCGCACCAGGTCACAGAGGGTGCTTATACCGTTAATTGGAATGTCTCCTTATCCGATATTGACGGTGACGGAACCAACGACAGTAAAACGATAAATGTTACCGTGCAATGCGCAAATCCGAATGCAAGGGATATTTCAATTCAATATATTAAACCGGAAGTATAAACACAGGAAGGCGAGGTTATTATGGAGATGCAGCTGGATAATGAGAACGGATATATGATCGTTGTCGTAATCATGATTCTATCCGTGCTATCGGTTATCGCTACGGCGGGGACGAATAATTCGATTACCGAGCGCCGCTCGGCGACCAACGAGCAAATTCATCAACTCTCATTTTATGCGGCTGACACCGGGCGGACCTATGTGGTCAAGCATACCGATTTATATCATGAGGACAATATCACCGTTGGTAACTCCCTCAACTTTCCGGATAAAGATAACGCGTCTGCTCAATTTATGATCGGATCCCTCGAATCGGTTAACGGGGATGTGGAATACCTGGGCTCAGCGCCGCCGCCCAGAGGATCCGGGTTTGAAATCGGCAAGTTTAAGGCGCACCGCTACGAGATAACCAGTAAGGGATTTGGGCCACGGGGTTCAAGTTCTGAAATTGAAGCCGGATTTTACCGGGTGGGCTTCTAAATCATAAAAAATTTGATGATGGGCATTATGAAAAAAAAATATATTATCGCAGTCACCGGGATCGTATTTTGTTTAAGTTTTATTTTTGCATATAAGCAGGGGTACACCAGCGACACCTGTATGTTTGCCGTGACGGCAGATGACATGCCGCCAAAAATTGCCATTCTGATCGATAATGGCGCCGTGATGAAGCATCCTGTTACCCATGGCGACTATGACAGCAGCGTCAACTACACCCCCAATGAGGCGACCCCTGTCGATGTGGTTGCCGACCCAGACAACGGTAACGGATTTTTTAATGATAATGGCTACGGTATCTTTAAGCACGGGCAGACCAATAATCTGGTGCCGGTTGGTGATAATATGGAGCTGAATACCGTTATAAAGCTAGCCGAAGATAACGGCACAACGGGCATCTGGACGATCAATGGTAAAACGATTACCCTGCCCCTTGTCGCGTCAACATCTGAAGATGGCGACGGTATTATAGACAATGCCGGCGAGTTTCGCTACTCCAAAAATTACCTCAACTGGCTGTTTTATTATACTTCGGCCACTGATCTCGATGGAGATAGCGCGGTTGAGCCGATTTATGATGGTGCGGCTTTACCCAGCAAAAGCCGCTTTTATTATGCCAAAAAAGCTCTGCGGACGGTGGGCAAACTGTCGTCCAACAAGGCCAAATTTGCGATATATAATTTCGCCAATGATGAGGGCGCCTACAATGTTCAGCCGATAGGTGATGTGGTCACCACCCTGGGCGCAACTCCGGAAGAAAATGTTTTGGATCCTAATTATATCAATACGATCAACAACATGGGTACGGTGATTTACTCTCCGCTGGCCGAGGGTATGGCGACCATCGGTGGCGATATTGACTCCTCCGCATTCGGTCTCGTTGGTTCGACAAACTACTGTGAAAAAACTTTTGTGATCGTGGTTTCACCCGGTCTTTCTTCCATGGATAAAAGTGATTTAACTCAGACCCATCCAGATCCGTTAAACGATGACCATGATGGGGATGGAACCGACGGTTATGGTGAAAACGGCCCGGGCCAGGGAACCCTCACCGTGGATGGCCAAAATGAAACAATTGATACAAATTACAATGGATCGACCTATATGGACGATGTGGCCCATTTTTTTTACACCAATGACATGCGCAGGGGACCACAGCCCGATGACACCGAGGCCGTTCAGATCGTTTCAACCTATACCGTCGGGTTTATGGCCACCACTGCAAGCCGCTTATTGCTGATCAACACATCCAACAACGGCAATGGCCACCCCAATTTAACCAACAGCTCGGATCCGGAGTACGGAAAATATCACTTTGATGCCGAATCGGCTGATGGTCTTTCCCAGGCGATTTTGGATGCGGTCAACAGTATTATTTCGCGCACCAGTTCATTTACGGCGCCGGTGGTTCCGGTAACCCGCACCACCAGCGGCAATAAAATCTACATGGCCTTTTTCAAACCGCTGGAGGACAATTTCTGGGAAGGCAATTTGACCAAGTTTGGTCTCAGCAATGCTAATGAAATTATCGGCAGCGACAACAATCCGGCTACCTGGCCCAATGGAGCCATGCGCCAAGATGCCAAACCCTACTGGGCCACCATCGACTGGGCCGATACGTCCAAAAGCAACGGGATCCATAACAACAGCCGCGATATTTACACCTACCTGGGATCGGCTGATGATTTAACCGATTCAGTCAACCAATTTGCCGTCGACAACACAAACTTGACCGCCATGATGCTGGGCAACCCGGCCGATGTGACGGTCAACGGTAGCGCCGTTTCAGGTAGGGACAAGGTCATTCGATATATCCGCGGCGCGGATGTACTGGATCAGGATGAGGACGGTGACAGCACGGAAAACCGTTCGATCATCACCGCTGATGTGCTTCACAGTGAGCCGATGGTCTTTACCTACCAGTATGCCGACGACAGCGCCGAAACCATGGTTTTCTTCGGCGCCAATGACGGCATGCTGCATGCGGTTTTGGATATTACGGACCCGGACATTGACGTTGTCGGAGACGAAACCCATCATGGCACCGAGGCATGGGCCTTCATCCCGCCGGATCAGCTCAACCGCTTAAAAGACATTATCGAGGGCACAACCCATCAGGATTATGTGGATTCCAGCCCCAAAGTTTATTTCCATGACGTGGATGCGGATGGACGGGTGGATGACCAGGATGGGGACAAGGTCATTCTGGTATGTGGTCTCCGCAAAGGCGGTTCCAGTTATTTTGGGTTGGATATTACGAGTCCCTATAGTCCTAAATATCTCTGGCGAATCGGCAGCAGCTATGATGCCCGGACCGGTACAGTGGAGTTGTCTGATATAATACGTTACGCCGGGGGTACCTTCCAAGATGGCGATACCCTCACAGTGTACAATGACGGAGATGTATGGATTGATGCTGCCGTGGTGGCCGGCGATGAATTCGGCAGCGTCTTTGTTAATTACGATGATCGCACGCACTATTTCGATGTCGGTAATTTGGTCGGGAACCTGACAACAGCCATGTATAGCGAATATTTGCAGGAACACATCCTGGGGCCGTTTGTTTTTGGTAGAATTGTATCCATGACCAGCACCGATCCGGATGTGGTCATTCCGGAGCTGGGTCAGAGCTGGTCTGAGCCCGAATTCGGGTTGGTTAAAACAACGGATTTGGATACCACCGGCACCGCCGTATTTTTTATTGGAGGTGGATACAGTGCGGACAACTCGGCCGGCAAAGCGGTGCTGGCGATCAATGTATTTACCGGGGCAGTGGTCAAAAAATTCACGACAGGAATGAATTTCAGCGTGGCCAGCAATGTTAAAGTTGTGGATGCAGACCACAACGGATTTGTGGATAAAATCTATGTGGGCGATCTCGGCGGTCGGATGTGGCGCTTCGGCCGATTTACCGATGCTCAGGGCAATCCACTGAGCTTTCCGGAATGTGACGAGAATATTCACAACTGGACCGCTCAGATTTTATTCACGGCACCCACTTACACCATTGATTCAACAACTTACACCCGCAAATTTTTCTATCCACCCAGCGTGACCCTTGAAAAGGGATATGATTTGCTTTTCATGGGGACCGGGGACCGGGAAGACGCCTGTGATGCGAATTCAGCTGCGGATCGAATATACAGCATCAAGGATGCCCATGACACCAGCTCCTTTACCGAGACCGATCTCGTTGATGTGACCGATCCGGCGGATGCTGTTCCGAACTTGAATCAAACCAATGGTGATGTGGATTCAAACAGCCATTATGATCAGGGCTGGTTTATTCGTCTGGTCGATAGTTCGGGTACGGAGGAAGTCGAGGAGGGAGAAAAGGTACTTGCGCAGGGGGTTGCGTTTTATAAAACCTATTATGTCACCACATTTACCCCCAATAACGATCCGTGTGTGCCGGGCGGAATTGCCAAACTTTACGCTATTGATTATTTAACCGGCGCCGCTGTGATTCATTTTACGGATACGGACGGCGATGGTGCCAAGGATCTCACCCGGAGCGTTGTTCTAGGCGGTGGCATTCCTTCCAAGCCGGTAACCGTCATTACCGCCGCGGGCCAGAAACTTTTAATATCCCTGGGGAGCACCAATCCGGATGCCGCCAGTAAAGCAATCGATGCCGGAATTGTCGGGATCGACCCACTTTATCCAAAGCACAATTTCTTCTATCTATGGTGGAGGGAACTTCTTAATAATTAACCGAAGCGTCGGCAAGTTTTTTCTATCCTCTATTTGTACTAGACCCGCACGGGGCTGCGGCGAGCCCTGTGCGGGTCTGAACCTCCACATGAAGCTAGAACCCATTTCAAAAATGCGTCTCAGGGCCCATGGCGGCGTTGCGAAACGGCTCAAAATGCTCACATACTACGTGTATGCTCCGCTTCTGAGCCGCTCCGCGCCTTGCCCTGAACCCTGAGACGCATTTTTGA
>JASFGZ010000288.1:0-6386 GCA_050123495.1 Desulfobacterales bacterium | reverse complement strand
ACACAAAACGTTTTACTTCATTATTAAGATGCCAGGGCAGCTTTTTGCCCCTCTTCCAGCGCCTTCATGTTAAGGGGGATCAGTTTTTCTCTACTGGCGAATTTCTCCTTTACCGCTTTACGCAACAGCTCGAAGTCGACAATCTGGCTGCGGCTTACGAATGCCGCCAGAGCAACGATATTGGCGGTTTTGACATTTCCCAATTCTTTGGCGATTTCGATAATCGGAACTTTGATGATGTCCACATCATCCCGGCCGGCACCGATCGGTATGATGGAACTGTTGATAAAGATGGTCCCGCCGGATTTGACGGTGGGTGCGAATTTTTCCAAGGAGGGCCGATTCATGGCGACCAGATGTTTGGGATTCCGGATAATCGGAGAGCCGATGGGCCGATCGCTGATAACCACCGTGCAATAGGCTGTGCCGCCTCGCATCTCCGGCCCGTATGATGGAATCCAGACGACTTCATGGCCCTGATGCATGGCGGCCTGAGCCATAATTTGCCCCATTAGCATAATACCCTGGCCGCCGAATCCGGCAAATTGAACTTCACTTTGCATTATACCTCCTCCCCCAACCCGGGCAAGCCGGAACAAATTGCCACAAGGGCACCAAATCACAAATAAAAACTCCGGCTACTGTTTATCTTTGCGTCTTGGTGTCTTGGTGGCGCAAATATCTTGCCACTAAAAGCACAAAAATTACAATTAAGCGCCTAAAAGCTCACTTTTTTTTCGCGGATGACGAATTCGTTGCGCTCTTATCTTCTTCAGGCGTTTTGAACACGCCTAAAGAAAAATAGGGAAGCATTTTCTCCTTGGCCCAATTAATTGCATCCAGCGGAGTCATACCCCAGTTTGTAGGGCAGGTGCTGACCAGTTCGACAAAACTGAAGCACGTATTTTCCAATTGATAAGTAAAGGCCTTCCTGATCGCCTTTTTGGCTTTGTTGATGTATTTAGGATTCAGCAGCGTCTGTCGGGTGATGTAGGCCGGGGTCTGAAGCGCTGCCAGCATTTCGCACATTCTTACCGGCATGCCGGTGTCCACAGTTTTGCGCCCAAAGGGCGAGGTGGTGGTCCGCTGACCCGGCATGGTGGTGGGGGCCATCTGGCCGCCGGTCATACCGTAGACCGCGTTATTGATAAAAATAACCGTAAACTTTTCCCCCCGGTTGGCAGCGTGCACAATCTCACTCATCCCGATGCTGGCAAGGTCTCCGTCACCCTGATAGGTAAATACGACCAGATCAGGTCGCACCCGTTTAATGCCGGTAGCCATCGCCGGTGCGCGGCCATGGGCGGCTTCCTGAAAGTCGAAGGTGAAATAATTATACATCAAAACGGCACACCCCACCGGGGCAACCCCAACGGTCCGGCCGCGGATGCCGAGTTCATCGATCACTTCCGCAACGAGTCGATGCGCCACCCCATGCGTACAACCCGGGCAATAATGGGTGATCGTATCGGCAAGAGCTTCAGGTTTCTGAAATGTTTTCCCCATTTGTTTTCTCCTTAACCCTTTAATTTCTTGACTTCCTCCATTACCTCTTCGGGAGTAGGAACTTCGCCGCCGCATTTGCCGTACCAATGCACCGGGCGCTGGCCGGATACGCTGCGTTCAACATCTTCCACCATCTGCCCCATGCACATCTCCACGCAAAGCACTGCCCGGCAACTTTGCTTGCCAGCCGCATCGTAAATCGCCGTTTTCGGATACGGAAACAGGGTCTGGGGTCTGATCATGCCGACTTCAAAGCCCTGTTCTTTCAAATTGTCAATGGCAGTGCGGCATACCCGGCTCATGGTGCCGTAGCTGACAATAAGCACCTGATAGTCTCCGGCGACATTGTAAGCCTCATAGCGCACATCTTCCTTTTCCATTCGCTCATACTTGGCTTTCAACATCAAATTATGGGAGTTGAGCTCCTCAGGGTCCAGATAGAGGGTCTTGACCAGGTTGCGCTGGTTGCGGTTGCGGGTCACCATGCCGTTGGTGGCCCATTCGTCTTTGTTTGAAGGTTTGGCTTTGAGATGTTCCGGAAATTCAACGGGTTCCATCATCTGACCGATTAACCCGTCCCCCAGAATCATTACCGGGTTGCGGTATTTTTCTGCCAGGGAAAACGCACTCATCATCATCTCAACGGCTTCCTGAACACTGGCCGGGGCCATGACCAGCAGTTTATAATCACCATGCCCGCCCCCTTTAACCGATTGCATATAATCTGCCTGGGACGGCAAAATACCTCCCAAGCCGGGGCCACCGCGCATAATGTTAACAAACACTGCCGGGCACTGGGCGGCGGTGATATAACTGATGCCCTCACTCATCAGACTGATGCCAGGGCTCGAGGAAGTCGTAAACACCCGCTCCCCGCAGGCAGCGGCACCAAAGATCATATAGGATACCGCCACTTCGCTCTCACCCTGCAAAAACACACCCCCTGCTTCCGGCAACCGGCGGGAGAGATATTCGGCAACTTCGGATTGCGGCGTAATTGGATAGGCAAAATAATTCAAACATCCGGCCCGGATGGCGGCTTCGCCGATGGCTTCATTGCCCTTCATTAATACTTTTCCCATACTATCCTCCGATTATTTTTTAGCTGCCGCTGCCTCTTCAATTTCACGGATGGTTATGGCGACATCCGGACACATCGTGCAGCATAAGGCACAAAAAATGCAATCTTCAGGACGCGCCTGGTATGCCGGGAAATAGCCTTTGGTGTTAATCTCATCGGAAATCTCCAAAACATTTTTAGGGCAAACGGTTACACACAATCCACAGCCCTTACATCGATCTTTGTCTACTAAATGCTCATATGCCATAAATCAGAACTCCCACACTGCAATTTTTAACCACTTTTTAATTAATCCAACTAGATTCATAATAGCGCCGGAAGCGCAATATCGCAACCATCATCGCGATAGGCGCTTTTTTTCAAATGGGGTGCGCTTTTTGCCACGGCGGAACCAGCTGTCTTTCTATTGGTAGAACCTGGCAGGAAAATCGCCGGATATCAAGGGCAGGCAATAATTCCCGGGCAACGGTAATAAATTCGAGCGCCAGATCACTTTTTTCGGATAATTGCTGAACAAAATCATATCCGTTATAAATATCATCCGCTGAAGTTTCATCAATTAAATTGGCGTTGCCGACAATGCCATCGACAGCTAATCTGGCGGCCTGTTCGATTTCTTCGCGGACTTTGAGGCAACCTTCAATCGTTTCCGTAAAAGGTCTTAACGGATTGACGATCTGCAAAACCCTCATGGATTTATTCTTGAAAACATCCTCAAGTGTCGCCAGTACTGTAGCACCAACATCATCACCGCCGACATCCAACAAGGTCAACCCGGTGGCCCGGCGGATCATACCGGCTACAGAGGGGCTTAGAATTGGAAGATCAGCATGCAGGTATTGATCCGGCGGGAGCACAACCTCAATTCCCATTTCTGAAAGCTGCCCTTTGGCTTCACGCGTGCGGAAATACGGGTTAACCAGATCAAGATCGGCAATCCGTACATCTACCCCGGCGCGTTTGCGGTGTACCGCCAGATTAATGGAAACTTCAGTCTTACCGCTGCCGTAATTACCGACGACAACAACAATTCCTGTCAGATCAATTCCCATCCGCTATCGTTATTTGTTATTGGAATTTGATGATTGATACGATAAAAAAGGTTCACCCATCGGGCAACCCAAGGAAAAATAGCCTGCATATGTATGAATTATCTCCTATGATGTCAAGCTTTTTCACTTTTGATACAGCGTGTATTATGATAATAAAAAGTGTGTAAAATGACTATTAAAGCAAGTGCGCTAAAGTTAACAGTGATCTAAAATGCCTAAAGTTGAGGAATTTTGTCCATTTTATTAATAAAGATCGAGCAACACGCGGCGCAGGCGCCTGCGCTGTGCGAGCGACACCATAACTTTAGGCACTTTAGTTCATTTTAGGCATTTTAGGCACTCCATTTGTGAGCCTTTTGAATCAAATGGCAACCCAATCATGGGGCACTACTTGAGTTTATGAAACCACCTTTAAAAAGGGGGGGCTTTGGCGACCGTACAAACCGGACTGGAAAGATTTTTAGAATCACCGCCAAGATGGATTGCGAACAGGCGTTTGGGACTTTTGTGCAATCCGGCTGCAGTGGACCGGATGCTCAATCATGCCCGTTTAAGGGTCCATCATCGCTTTCCTGGCAAGCTGACCACCCTGTATTCACCTCAACATGGATTTTTCGCGGAAAAACAGGATAACATGATCGAATCCGGTGATATGACAGATCCGGTTTTGCAAATTCCAGTTTACAGCCTGTACGGAAAAACGAGAATCCCCACGAAAGAAATGTTTGATCCGATTGACGTGCTGATTGTCGATCTCCAGGATGTCGGTACCCGGGTCTATACCTTTATGTATACCCTATCTTTTTGTCTCGAAGCCGCCAAAACCTTTAATAAAAAGGTTTTGGTTCTCGACCGGCCGAATCCGATTACCGGCCTGGCAATCGAGGGCAACTGCCTGAATCCAGCTTACAGTTCATTTGTGGGACGCTATCCCCTTCCCATGCGCCACGGGTTAACCATGGGTGAACTGGCCCGCCTATTCAATGAGCACTTTAAGATCGGCTGTGACCTCGAGGTTGTTCCAATGAAGGGCTGGCAGCGATCCATGTTTTACGAGCAGACCGGGCTTCCGTGGATTCCACCCTCGCCAAATCTTCCCCGTCCCGTATCAACCCTTGTTTATCCGGGGCAGGTACTGTGGGAAGGTACCAATGTCTCCGAGGGTCGCGGGACAGCCCAGCCCTTTGAACTTTTTGGCGCTCCCTATGTAGATTCTCAAGGAATTCTGGCCGCTATTGACACCGAATCGATACCCGGCATCATCCTCAGGCCGGTAGCATTTGAACCGACAGCAAACAAATGGCAGGCCCAACTGTGCCAGGGATTTCAAATTCATATCACGGACCCGCATGCATACCGGCCATATGAAACGAGCCTGCGACTGCTTCAGGTTGTCATCAGGCATCACCAGAAAGATTTCGCATGGAAACAGCCGCCCTATGAATATGAAACCCGGCGCCTCCCCATCGATCTGATTATCGGGGATGGCAAAATTCGCCGTCGCCTTGAAAAAATCGAGCCCATCGAAACCATTGCAATGTCCTGGCAGACCCAACTTGATGAATTTTCTGAAATCAGCCGGGCGTATCATCTTTACAGGTGAATGGGTACCGGGTTCAGAGGTTCAGGGTACAAGGGATGGTTAAATTATTTTTATTTGTTTCATTGGTCGAATTGGTTGATTTAAACCGAACCAATTGAACAAATTAAGCCAATCAAACAAATATAACAGCTGCTATCGGATTGAGACCTGATACCTTTTTAATAAACACCGAACAACTGGGGAAAAACACAGGTGAATACGGATAAACCGGAATGGAAGCGAATGCGCTTTAAGAAAAACAAGGTCTGGCTGGCCGTTGATACCACCGGAAATTCCGTTGAACAAAACGGCAAGGTCTTAATCAAATATCAATTGGATCAGCCGCATGAATATTGGGTTCTCAAAAGCAACATAGAACCCCTCGATACAAAGCCGCTCAAAAGTCAGAAGTCCGAAAAAGAAACGGGGGTGGAGGCGCCCGGCGGCCAGGAACAAATCTGTATTTTTACCGACGGCGCTTCCTCCGGAAATCCCGGTCCGGCGGGAATAGGGGTTATGCTACGCTTTGGTAAACATGAAAAGGAAATATCAGAATATATCGGCATGGCAACCAATAATGTCGCCGAGCTTAAAGCGATTCAGAGGGGCTTGCTGGCAGTTAAAAACACCGATCTTCCGGTACGGGTTTTCACAGACAGCAATTATGCATACGGGGTTCTGGCACTCGGATGGAAAGCCAGGGCAAACAGACAAATGGTGGAATCGATAAAAAAAACGATGGCAAAATTTAAAAATATAAGGATTGTTAAGGTAAAAGGTCACGCCGGCGATAAGGACAATGAGCGGGCTGATTTCTTGGCAACAACCGCAATCAAACATTCCAGAAAAAGTAAAGATTCGCGGACCGGAGGATCAGGTCTTCAACGATAGAGCCCGGCATGCCGGCACACCGGGCTCTAATGGTTTCCAGCCCAAAAACAGCTAATCTTTCTTGAGGGTTTCAATCTCATCTTTAAGATCGTCGATTTCTTTTTTATATTGCTCTACGTCTTCACCTTCTTTTTCGCTTCCTTCGGAAGAGGGTTCGGCGGCTTCATCCGATTTCCATGTGTCTCTAAGTTCGTCCAAGCCGAGGTAAATGGCTAAAGCACCGCCCAGCAGAAGCATCGCAGGGACAATTCCGGCCAAAACCATTAAGAATTGT
>JASFGZ010000287.1:0-6386 GCA_050123495.1 Desulfobacterales bacterium | reverse complement strand
CCGGGTAATTTTGTTTTCATCAGCCTTTAGCAGTTTGGCCAGATTGGCTTTGACTTCTTCGATTTCCCATCCGGGAATGATCTTACCTGAAAATTCAATAACATATTGTTTTTCTGACATAAAAATTGCCTTTAGGTGCTACTGGGATCGGTTTTAAGCAGGCAAACCATTCGATTCATGATTTATAATCCGGAGTCGAATTTCCGCCTGTTGATCCCAAACCTATATTCGGCTAAATTGAAGAAATGGTTTAGGCTTTTCTCTTCTTTGACCCACCCCTGCGCTTCTGTTATGATCACTTCCCGCTAATAATCCCCGTTTTCCAAAGGCGGGAATTTATCGGCGCTGAAACTGGCAAAAGATAAGCGGTGTTTTGTGTGTGGTTTGGATATAAAATTGTGTGCCGATCTGGAGGAGGGGTCCCTGGCAGCGGAGGGCAAAGGCCGGATGATGATTATCAAGCACTGAAGAATCGCCGGCGCACCGATCTTGTGCTTACATATCGTCTACGGAATATGTTCCCCATTGGCCGATCTTGACGATGCCGTCTTCTTCCAATCCCTCTTGAATCGATTCGAAAACCGCATCAACAGCTTTGGCGGCAATTTTCTGGGGGACACCTTCCAGTTTTTCGGATACTCTTTTCACCAATTCTGTTTTATTCATTTATATCCTCTTTTCATTTTAATTAGAAGTGGTTTCAAAACCCTCTCTGATGGTTGAGGGCAAGGCGCAATTCGGTTTAAAAGCGGAGCGTACACGATAGTACGTGAGCATTTTAAACCGGATTGTAACGCAGCCATCGGCCATCAGAGAGGGTTTTGAAGCCACTTCTATTTCCATCCAATGACCTTATACCCCTTATCCCGCAGACATTGCTCCACAAAGCGACGCTCAATCTCATCTGGATCACCTGATTTCATAGCGCCGCGGGCCAGGCCTCCGGCACCGCCCCCGGCTGCCCCGGCGGCTAATCCGCGACCGGGACGACCGGTGACTGCACCGACTGCGCCACCCACCGCCGCACCCACCAGGGCGCCTTTTGCGGTTGAGCCGGCGACCTTCTTCCCGGGGTCTGTCGCATGGCCATGATCGGCGGCCAACTGGATACAATCATCAATATCACTCTGGGCCACTGTTTCCCCTGCGGCCTTATAGGTTGCATTGGGATAGAGAACCGGGCGCTTTTGCGCACACGCTGATATCAAAGCAGAGATTGCAACCAGGGAAATAACAAATACAAAATTTTTCTTCATTTTTTCGAAGCGGAGATCTCTATTTAGGCGTATGTTTTCAGTTATCATAGCCCAAAAATACCTTTCGCGATAGTTTTATTTGAGAAAACCCTTTCCGTTCGAATAAAATGACGCTTATACACAGGGAAAGGTCTACACAGCGATTTTAAGCTTGGGATCAACGACCACCCGCGCAGCAGCTGGCATGGATTTTACCGCCATCGGCGGGAAAAGACAGGGGCGCGAAGTGTCCCCAATCGTTGCGGGTGGAACCGGGTGCTTCGCACCCGGTTTGGAAAACCCGATTAGACCTCGCTAAGTATTGCGGCGCGCTGAAATTTTCTTAGACAGAATCAGGGCTGGATTCTATTTATCATCAGTTTCGGGATCGGCCTTACCCGCGGGTTCCTGATGATCGGAATGGAAATCAAACAGATTGTAGGCTTGTTGACGACGAGGCCCCTGGCGGAACCTTTGATATAGGAAGTAAAGCAGATAGGCGAGCAGTATTCCAAGAAAAATAAAGAAAAAGACGATTAAAAGGGATTCAACCAGGGTTGCCACCGCATTGCTGAAACTTGCGCTTTTGGCCATGCGGTAAACAACCGTAAAAACAAACATCAGCAGTGCCGAGATAAACAAAACCGTCTTAAAGGGATTCAGCATGTGCCCCGGCTGGTTATGTGCCTGCCGCGTCATTTATTTCCCCTCGGGCCCTTTTATAATCTAAATCGATTCTTGCCGTTCGAGTTCGGCGTGTCGCTCGTCCGCTAATTTAATAATTTATTTCAGGAAACGGCCAGCGGGTCAGGGTAACCGTGCTGGCGGGGTCTGGCCGTTTGTATTTAAGTGCTTTCACGCTTTTATTCGTTTGATGATTAAATTATAGCGAAAATCTGCCCAATTCGCAATTTTTTCTGTCTAAAAACCGGCAGAGATCGTTACAAGCAACTAATAATATAGAAAATAATAATTTTAGAGATAGAAAGGGCAACCCGTTGCAAAAGACTTTTTCTATCTGATAGACAAATTTTTCTTGACGTTGATCATTGAACGTTATAAATATAATTATTAATTATATTAAAAATCGTATTAATAATATATATTAATTATTTCAATGAATTCAAGAGATAAATTGCTTCATAACACTATTTTTGAAATTATCAGGGACCGGATCGTATTTGGACAATATCCGCCGGGGATGAGCCTGTCTGAGAAGGCCCTTTGCAAGGAGTTTGGTGTCAGCCGCACCCCGCTGCGGGAGGCGATTCAAAAGCTTGTCAGCCTGAAACTGGTAACGGTCATCCCCCGCTTCGGTACCCACGTTACCCAGATCGACATTCATGAAATTCGCAGTGCATTTGAGGTCAAAATAAGGCTCGAGGGATTGGCCGGGGAGCTGGCCGCCATGCGCGTCGAGCCCGATCAGCTGGAAGAATTGGATGGGCTCATCAAGGCGGCCGTTCGTGGTGACCAAACGGACAAAAACCGCCGGCATAATCGTCTGATCGAAATCGATAGCCGCTTTCACACCATCATTCACCAGGCGGCCCAGAATCCGATTCTGCAGGAATTTCTGGATAATCTTCATTACCGCTGTGCCAGGCTCTGGAATTCGTCCTTGAATGATGTGGTCCCCAACGCGGAAATTATTGACCAGCTGCGAAGCGTTTACAACGCGCTCGAGCGCAAGGACCCTGAAAGTGCCCGTAAGCACATGGAGCGGCATGTGCAGTATTTTATTGACGAAATTAAGAAACGGCTCCTGTGAAAGTTATTCGTTAATTGTTATTCGAAATTAGGGGCTTGTGGCAGCCTGTATTTAAAATTCTATGTTTGGAGATATGAGAGCAGAAAATATTTCATCCAGTAACCAATAACGGATAACGAATAACAGATAACTGCCGATTGGTTTGTAGTTCTATCGAGACAACTGTTAATGACATATGTTTTGATGAAGCCCAAAAATATTTCTTAGGAGGAAATCATGGACGTTTTAAGCTGGAAAGATAAAGAAGACATTGAAATTAAAAAATTTCCCTACCGAGGCCAACAAAACGATGTCAAAGGCATCAGCATTCGCTGGCTTTCACAACACGGTGATGACGGTACCGGTTATCCCGAGTATGGTCTGCGGTTTTTTACGGCCCAGCCCGGTGGTGAAATCCCGATCCACAATCATTTTTATCACCAGACCATGTACATTTTAAGCGGCCAGTTCGAATGCTATCAGTATGATCCCCAAAACGATGAAGTGGTCAAAAAAGTGGTGAGCGGGCCCGGGGATTTTATTTATGTTCCCAGCCTGGAACCCCACGGCATGAAAAATATCAGCGACACGGAACCGGCTACCTTCTTGTGCTGTATTTGCAATGTTTATGATCAGGAAAATGAATAACCGGAGGATTCAATGAGAACGGCAAGGAGGTTGACCTTACTGGGTTCGGCCGACGGGCTTTTCCACATCCACACCTGCCTGCTTGATCATGGCGACATCGCTCTGGTTAAGGCATTCTGCTTTAAGGTATTGGATGAAATTGCGGTGTGGATGATCCCCGGTTCTATGTACGGCAACTGCGGGGAAGTTTCTTTCTTAGTATAGAACCCATCTCAAAAAGGTGGATTAGGGTTCAGGGCCCCCGCATAATGCGGGATTTCACATCTTGATTTAATACATTAAGGCGTTCAAAAGGCGCAAATCGATTCGAAAGCGGAGCATACACGTTAGTATGTGAGCATTTTGAATCGGTTTGCAACACAGCCATGGACACTTAGACGCATTTTTGAGGTGGGTTCTAGTTTGATTTCATGAATCCAAGTCTTCTAATCTTTTCAAAAACCAATTCGATGTCTATTGGTTTGACGATGAACTCATCACAGCCGTTTCTGAGACAGTCCATGACCGTCTCTTCTTCCGATACCCCGGTTACCATGATGATTCTGGCCTGATGCTGTTCGGATATCTTTTTGTCCTTTTCGATTTCCCTGATTTTAAGCAGGACCTGTCTGCCATCCATATCAGGCATTAAGACATCCAGAAAAATAAGATTGAATGGCCTCCAGTCTTCCCATGCTTTTTGAAACGCCGATAGCGCTTCCTGACCGCCTTCTGCCGCATCGCACGCTCCCAGCTTAGAGACGATATCTGTTAATAATTTTCTGTTCGGCCCATCATCATCAACGACAAGGATTCTCATATCTTCCTCTGAATCTTCTAATAAGATCGGTGATAATTAATTTTGAAGAATTGAAGAATTGGAGCAGTGGAGTACTGGAGTGTTGGAGTAATGGCTAAAGGATGGATGTCTTTTTTTTTCAATACTCCAATACTCCAACACTCCATCACCCCAGATTCGATTAACTTTAATATCGGTATTTTTATAAAAATCTAAAGACATCTGACAATTTAACCGTCAATCCAAATGCCGTAAAACGATTGCGGTTCGGCTGGGAAGATATAGACTCAGGTAATTCTTTCCCGCCTGATCGTCCTTTTCATGCAGGGTTAGATGCTCTTGATCGGCTGTCAGGCGGCCGTGGCCGCCGTATTGTAATGCATCGCTGGTAAACAGCAGGCGATAGGTTCCCGGGGGAGCTTCAAGGCGATAGTCGCTGTAGGACTGCTCGGGATGGAAGTTAAAGACAAACAACAGACCGGCGCGTTCAAACCCGAGCACCTTGTTATCGGAATGCTCATATATCAGGTTCAGGCTGGCACAATCCAGCAGCCGGACGGTTTTGGCCAGCGCAATCATATCGCGATCAAAGCGGGCGAGCAAACGATATTTTAAGTTATCATCGTCGACCAGATGCCACTGGCGGCGGGCATAATGATACGACCAGTTGTTGCCCTCCCGCGGAAAATCAATCCACTCCGGATGGCCGAACTCATTTCCCATAAAATTCAAGTAGCCGTCGCCGGCGGTGCCCAGGGTGATCAGCCGGATCATCTTTTGCAGGGCCAGGCCGCGATCCACTGTGATATTTTGAGAATCTATGTGCATATGGTCGTACATGTCGGCACCGATCAATCGGAATATGATGGATTGATCCCCCACCAGGGCCTGGTCGTGGGATTCGGCATAACTGATGGTTTTTTCATCGCCGCGCCGATTGGTAAGTTCATGCCACAGTTGGCTGATGGGCCAGTGCTCATCGGACTTTTCCTTGATCAGCTTAATCCAGAAATCCGGAATGCCCATGGCAAAACGAAAATCAAACCCGAAGCCGCCGTTTTCGGCCGCCGCAGCCAATCCAGGCATGCCGCTGACATCTTCGGCGATGGAGACGGCATCCGGGCGTACGGTATGGATGACTTTATTGGCCAATGCCAGATAGGTTAAAGCGTCTTCGTCGACGCTATCATCATCATAATAATCATCGTAAGATGAGAACGCCTTGTTGAAACCGTGGTGCCGGTAAAGCATGCTGGTGATGCCGTCGAAGCGAAAACCGTCCAGATGGTATTCGTCTAGCCAGAAGCGGCAGTTGGAAAGCAGAAAATGCAGGACCTGATGCTTGCCGTAATCGAAGCAGCGCGAATCCCATAGTTCGTGACGCCCACGGGGTCCATCGTGGAAATACTGATACAGGGTGCCGTCAAACCGGCTGAGGCCTTCAACCTCATTTGAGACCGCATGGGAGTGAATCAGATCGATAATGACGGTCAGGCCGACCATGTGGGCTTCATCGATTAACGCTTTTAGATCTTCCGGTGTGCCGAACCGCGATGAAGCCGCAAAAAAACTGGACACCTGATATCCGAAGGATCCGTAATAGGGATGTTCGGGTATGGCCATGATCTGCAGGGTATTGTAACCGGAGGCTTTCACCCGAGGAAGTATCTTGGCCGTAAACTCCTGATACGATCCGATTTTACCCTCCTCCTGGGCCATGCCGATGTGAACTTCATAAATCAGCGGCGCCTCGGCCGGGCGCTGAAAATTCCTGCACCGCCACCGATACGGGGAATCCGGCCGCCAGACCTGGGCATTGAAAATCAGCGATTCTGGATCCTGGACCACGCGCCGGGCATAGGCAGGGATGCGATCGCCCGTGCCGCCGGGCCAGTGGATGCGCAGGCGGTAAAGATCACCGTGATTAAAGGTGTCGGCCGCTAGACGTATTTCCCAGATGCCGTCTTCAAGCGCT
>JASFGZ010000286.1:0-6395 GCA_050123495.1 Desulfobacterales bacterium | reverse complement strand
TTCGTTTCAAAATGCGGATCTCATCGTCGTCAGCCCCGGTGTCTCGCATACGATCGATCCCATCATGCAGGCCCGTGACCGCGGGATTCCGGTGATCGGAGAAGTCGAGCTGGCTTCAAGATTCATCGAGGAGCCGATCATTGCCGTTACGGGAACAAACGGCAAAACCACCACGACCGAACTTTTAGGCGGCATGCTCAAAAATTCGGGCCTAAATGTATTTGTGGGCGGCAATATCGGTAATCCGTTGATCGGATATGTCGCTAAGGCACAACCGGCACAGATCGTCGTCGCGGAGATCAGCAGCTTTCAGCTGGACACCATCGCTGCCTTCCGGCCCAGGGTGTGCGTCCTGCTGAACATCACCGCCGACCATCTGGATCGGTACCCGAATTTTGAGGCCTATGCAGATTCTAAAACCCGCATTTTTATCAATCAGCGGGCCCAGGATGTTGCGGTGCTCAATGGGGCGGATCCGCTCATTCGCGCCAAAACAAAACACATTAAAAGCCAGCGACTGTTCTTCCCCACCCTGCAGGCCAACGAACAGGGCGCCGTCTTGAACGGAAAGCGAATCATCCTGAACTTAAACAGGCTCAAAAGGATCTATCCTGAAATCCGAGATCCCCAATCCACAATCCGCAATCGGCGATCTTTGGATATCTCAAAAATACAGCTTCAGGGGCGGCACAATTTCGAAAATGCGGCCGCCGCCAGTCTGGCGGCACTGGCTGCCGGAGCGAATCTGGAAGGCATCCAGAACACGTTGAACCAATTTAAAGGTCTGGCCCATCGCCTTGAGCATGTGGCGACCATTGAATCTGTACAATATTTTAATGACTCCAAGGCCACCAATATCGATGGCGTGGCCAAGGCGCTGGCGTGCTTTTCAAAGCCGGTTTTGCTGATAATGGGCGGCCGCGACAAGGGCGGCGATTTTAAGGCCCTGAAAGGACTTGTCCGCGAGCATGTCAAAGGCCTCATTTTGATGGGGGAAGCGGCCGAGCCGATCCGGGCGGTCCTGGGACAGCTGAAGCCAACAAACATCGCCACTTCCATGGAAGATGCGGTGTCAAGGGCTTATCAAAATGCCAAGCCCGAGGATGTGGTTCTGTTGTCTCCCGGCTGTACAAGCTTTGACCGGTATCGCAATTATGCCGAAAGGGGAGATGATTTCCGCCGGACCGTTAATGAAATAAAAAAAAGAGCTTCTGGTAAGAGTTGAGCCTGGAAAAGATAGGAGAAATAGTCTCACGCAAAGACGCCAAGGCGCTAAGTTTAATCAGATTGGAAGACCAAAATTTCTACTTTGCGAACTTTGCGGCTTTGCGTGCAAAAAAATCACTTTTTTAAGATCATGACGAAAAAGCAACGCCATATGCAATCCGTTATTTATGATGTACAGCTCCTGTTTCCGGTGCTTTTCCTGGTGGGAATCGGGATTGTGATGGTGTATAGCGCCAGTTCGACCCTGGCGATTAAAAAGTTCGGAACCAGCTACTTTTTCTTAAAAAAACAGGCGCTTTTCGCTTTGGCCGGCGTCATCGTGCTCGTTATCAGCCGGCATTTTCCATACAAATATTATCGCATGCTGGCCTATCCCCTGGTGGGCCTTTCCCTGACGCTTCTGGCGATCATTCAGTTTACGGACCTCGGTCTTTCTGCCGGCGGTTCAATCCGCTGGATGAAATTGGGCAGTTTTTCGTTTCAGCCCTCTGAATTCGCACGCATCGCATTGGTGATCTATCTGGCTTACTCTATGGAGAAAAAAGGGGAGCAGATTAAAAATTTTACCATCGGCTTTGTCCCGCATGTATTGGTCCTCGGCGTATTTGTGGTTCTTATTTTTATTCAGCCGGACTTTGGGTCCGTGGCTATTCTGGGAGCGCTGACCTGGATCATGTTGTTTATCGGAGGCGCTCGTTTTTCGCAACTTTTTGGATCGCTGCTCATTATTATACCGGTTGGATATCTGTTTTTAATTAACGCTGAATATCGGGTAAGGCGCATTCTGGGTTTCCTCAATCCCTGGGAATACCCGGCCGACGAAGGCTATCAGATGGTGCATTCTTTAATGGCATTTGGCACCGGCGGCCTGTGGGGCGCCGGAATCGGTAAAGGCTACCAAAAACTGTTCTATCTTCCAGAGCCCCATACGGATTTTATCTTTTCGGTCATCGGCGAGGAACTGGGGCTTCTCGGCGTTCTGATTATTATCGCGCTTTATGCCTGGATCGTTATGCGCGGAATCGCAATCGCGCGAAAGGCCCCGGATTTATTCGGGTCCTATCTGGCCGTCGGACTAACGATCGCAATCGGGCTTCAAATTGTGGTGAACATGGGCGTAACCCTCGGCCTGCTGCCGACCAAAGGGCTCACCCTGCCGCTGCTCAGTTACGGCGGAACATCGCTTTTGATGAATATGGCCTCGATCGGCATATTGATGAATATCAGTTCGAGTAGAAGTCGTTAATTAACATCGAGGAAATTCAGAATGTCCATAATATTTGAGAGGCTTTTGGCCGGAGTTAGCGGCTCAAGGCTCAAGGTTCAAGGCTCAAGGCAAAAAAAGATCAAAGCTTCAATGCTTTCAGCTTTCAGCTTTCAGCTTTGCGCTGCTGTTGCCGAGGGCACTCAAATTGTTTCCGGGGTGCGCGGCACATCAAAACCCGGAGCCCCTCGACCACTGCGCATTGTGATGGCCGGCGGCGGCACCGGCGGCCATTTGTTTCCGGGACTGGCGATCGCCCAGGAGTTTATGATGCGAAATGAGCGCAACACCGTTCTCTTTGTCAGCACGGGTAACCCTCTGGAGCGATCAGTGTTGAATGAAACGGATTTTAAACTTAAAACCATAACGGCGGAAGGCATCAAAGGCCGCGGTTTATGGAATCAGGCAAAATCCGCCGTAAAAATACCCAAAGGGGTGATCGAAGCTATTCGGATTTTAAAAGACGACCAGCCGGACCTCATCATCGGTCTTGGCAGTTATTCAGCAGGACCCGTCGTGCTGGGCGCATGGCTTCTGCGCACCAAAATTGCGCTGCATGAACAAAATATTTTACCCGGGATTACCAATCGAATTTTATCCCGATTTGCGGATCGAATTTACGTGTCATTTAAAGATACAGAAAAACGCTTTGATCCAGCTAAAACCCGACTGACGGGCAACCCGGTGCGCAAAGAGCTTCTGAACCATTGTGTCAATGATGCGGCCTCCGGCTCAAAATTGTTTTGCGTGCTGATCATTGGCGGAAGTCAGGGTGCCCACAGCATTAACACGACCGTAATTGAAGCTCTGCGCCATTTAACAAAAAAAGAAAGTCTGTACTTTGTCCATCAGACCGGCACAGCCGATGAGCAAATGGTAAAAGAGGCCTATCGGCGCCTGGATATTTCTGCCACGGTTCAATCATTTTTCAGGCAGATGGCGCCGCAGTACAAACAGGCGGACCTGATTATTTGCCGGGCCGGTGCCACCACCGTAGCCGAAGTGACCGCTCTTGGAAAAGCGGTGATTTTCATCCCCTTCCCTTTTGCGGCTGATGATCATCAGGCGCTCAATGCCGACACGCTGGCCCGGGAAGGCGCTGCTGAAATGATTCTGGAAAAAGATTTAAACGCCAGGGCTCTGAGCCGGAAAATTGAATACTACGCATCGCATCCGCAGGCGCTTGAAGCGATGTCGTCCAAGGCAAAACAACTGGGTCACCCGGATGCAGCCAAAGCCATTGTCGATGACTGCTACAGATTGTTGGGTGTTGCTGATTAATACGATGATGGGTGGTGTAGAATAATAAAAATTCGAAATACGAAACACGAAATTCGAAACAAATCTAAAATACGAATAACTAAATGTTCAAAACTTTAAAATAAAGCTGATAAAAAAATTAGGAGATGGGTTTTGGTCATTTGAATTTTGAAAATTAAAAATTTGTTTCGGATTTCGATATTCGAATTTCGGATTTAACCTGACTTTGTAAGGGACAGTCTATTAGAAAGAGATAAAGGCAATCAACTAGAAAGAAATGTACCTAAAAAAATACCATATTCATTTTGTGGGCATCGGTGGCATCGGGATGAGCGGTATCGCTGAATTGCTGCTGAACCTGGGCTACAAAGTGTCGGGCTCAGATCTGAAAAGATCGGATATTACCGACCGCCTGGAACGTCTGGGGGGAACCATATTTGAAGCACATGCGGCCGACCAGATAGAAGGCGCCGATGTGGTGGTCGTTTCTTCAGCCATCGAACCGGATAATCCTGAAGTCCAGGCAGCCGGCCGGGCGTCCATTCCGGTAATCCCACGCGCTGAAATGCTGGCCGAACTGATGCGTTTAAAGTACAGCATTGCGATTGCCGGCGCCCACGGCAAAACATCCACCACTTCGATTGTTGCTTCGGTTCTGGCCAAAGGCGGTCTGGACCCAACGGTGGTGATCGGCGGAAAATTGAAAAGTATCGGCGCCAATGCCGTTCTCGGGCAAGGGGATTTTATCGTTGCCGAAGCAGACGAAAGTGACGGCTCCTTTCTGAAATTTTCACCCACGATCGCGGTGGTAACCAATATTGATAATGAGCATCTGGACTTTTATGCGGACCTGGATGCCATAAAAGCCGTTTTTGCAGATTTCCTGGATCGGATACCGTTTTACGGCCTGGCCGTTCTGTGCCTGGACAACGAGCCCATACAGGATCTTATTCCCCAGCTGAAAAAGCGTTATACGACTTACGGAATGAGCTCCCAGGCTGATTTTCATATCCGGGATGTCGCCTTTGGCGATCAAAAAAGTAGTTTCAACATTTATCATCGCGGAGAAAAATTGGGGCACATTAACCTGAATCTACCGGGAATTCATAATGTCTACAATGCAACCGCCAGCATCGCCGTGGGCGTGGAACTGAATATTGCCTTTAATCAGATTAAAAGCGCACTGGAAACCGTCGAAGGCGTTCAGCGCCGATTGGAGATCAAAGGTGAAACCAACGGTGTCATCGTGATCGATGATTACGGCCATCATCCCACTGAAATAAAAATCACACTCAAAACGGTCGAAGAAAACTGGCCGGATCGACGCAAGGTGGTGGTATTTCAGCCCCATCGTTATACCCGAACCCAGGCGCTCTTCGATGAGTTTACGCGTGCGTTTTATCAATCGGATGTTCTTGTGGTGATGCCGATTTACGCCGCCAGTGAAAAAAAAATCGAAGGCGTCAGTGCGCAGGATCTTTGTGAAGGAATTAAAGCACACGGCCACAAAGAGGTCATTTACGCCGATGGATTCAAAGCAGCCCATTCCCTTTTGGAGCAAACCCTGCAGCCTCGAGATGTTTTGCTAACGCTGGGTGCGGGAGATGTATGGAAGGTGGGCATGGAGGTTTTAAAAGGATTTTAAAACCGGTTCAGGGTTCAAGGTTCGCGGTTCAAAGTTAAATCTGGAATAATGGAATAGTGGAAAGATGGAATGGTGGGTTTTTAAAAGGAATAATCTATTTTGAAAGATTATCACCAGGAGGAATTTTGGCAGGAACGCAATATTGCATTATCTCAAGACCCATTTTTCCAATATGCCAGCATTCCATCATTCCAATTGGGGCGGAGCCCCTAACTTGATGAGGTGATGGGTGTTCAAACGCAAAAAGCCACGCAAAAACTATCGTAAAGGTGCCAGGGCCAAAAAACAGCGCTTTGCATTTTTACGCCGTTTGCTGGTCGCTTGTAACGTGGCCGTCGGCATAGCTGCGCTGCTGGCCACAAGCTGCCTGTTTATTCTAGTGTACGATGTCATCACCCAGTGTGATTATTTCAGGGTACAAAGATTGAAAATAGAGGGTATGCAGCGCCTGACCACCAAACAGATTGTCCAACAGGCCCGGGTGAGCAAAGGGGTGAATGTAATGGCCGTTAATCTGTCAATGGTCAGAAAGCGTTTGATGGCGAATCCCTGGATCGCCGAGGCCGAAGTTCGGCGTGAGATCCCACCCGGGCTTTATATCCGCATCAAAGAACATGTGCCGCTGGCCATTGTCGATCTGGATCGCAAATACATAATCAATGAGCAGGGCCAGGTTTTTAAAGAATGGACCAATTCGGATCCCGGTACGTTACCGCTGGTTAGCGGACTGCAACTCGCTGATTTCAAGGCTCAAAGTAAAACCGGCGCTTTTGCCCCGCCGCAGTTGGCCGTAGGGGCAGAACCTTCGCAGAACAATCACCTCAATGCCAGACCGCTTGAGGCAGTCATGCAGGTACTGACTTTGGGAAAACAGGACCGCAGCATTCTTCCCAATCGGTATATCAAACAAATCTCTGTGGATCGGGAAATCGGCATCACCCTTGAGGCCTTTAAACAAATCAAAACCATTGTTTTAGGGTATCACAATTACCCGCTCAA
>JASFGZ010000285.1:0-6396 GCA_050123495.1 Desulfobacterales bacterium | reverse complement strand
CGAAGAGCGGCAGGGGCAGAAAAATAAAGAGATCGAGAGCCGTATTCGCGGCCTGCTGCAGAAATTTAAAGACCAGGCGCTCAAATTCGACAATTTGAGATCCGAATACCAAAAATTACAGAAAGACTATGACCTGTCGGCAAACGCACCGCTGATCAAAGAAATATGCAGGCAGATCGAACTTGGAAAGGATAATCACGCATGGTTGGAACTGCTGGTCCAGTTTAAGGTTGCGGATATTGAAGGAATCACTTCGGTTTTACATGAATTTGATGACGTAATTAATGCGGCGGCCCGGGAACGATCCAAACTGTTAAAGGAAAAGATTGCTGAAGCGCATTTTATCTCCGGCCCGGCGGTCGTGCCCAACCTGGAAGGCGATGAAGCCTGGCAAGAGCAGGCCGGGAAGATCCGGGCCAAGTTTGAGCCATTACTAAATCAGGCCAAAACCAAAATAAGGGTCACATCTTAACTATTAACTAATCATGGTTTCATGTTCCTAAATAATCAAAATCTCGGATCTTAATATGAGAAATGGGTTGCTTGCTTCAGCCCAAGGATAGCGTCCGAGTTTCGTTGGACCGGAGAACGTTATTATTTCATGGACGTAGGCTATCTCCCAGATGATGCGCGTTAAAAACCGTTATCAATAGGACTAAAAGTTAGCCTTCACTATTTAGCCTGAATCTGACCAGCAATGGATTGTGATCCGACGAAGTTACCTCGATCACCAGAGCTTCTTCAAGCGTCAAACCGCGATAGTAAACACGATCCACAGTGTGGCCGAATACTTTGCGGGCAAGATCGTTTTTGAAGTCCGCTGGTTTTAATCTAAGATGACCGGCTATATCTTCAATGATCGCCAACCGTTCCTCACTCCAGGTGTTAAAATCACCGGATAGTATCATTGGCCCTTGATGGTTCACCAGAATTTCTGTCATTTGTCGCGCCTGATCATGAAATGCGGATAGGTGCGGAGCAAAATTGATCATGTGAATATTTGCGATCATCAGGGATTGATGCGTATTGGTCAAAGGATAGCGCGTAATCAATATGGTTTTAGGGATACGGATCAAGGGTTCCGTCGCTCTCAGCGGGCAGACGAAATCCGGCTCGATGGTTGCAGCCGTTAACACCCCGGCCTTTACATGCTGATATTCGAAGGCGGTCACCAGGTGCCAATAATAGGGTCTGCGATTCAACAGCCGTCTGAGTTCTTCTGTTAAAAAAGCCTCCTGAATGATAAGTATATCTGCATTTTGTGAGAGGCGTACAAAGTCACTTTCCCAGCCCTGCCGATTTTCTTTTTGAATGTTCCAGCTCAACAGGCTGAAACCGGAAGTGTTGAAGCCCTTGCTTCCTGCTGGTGCTGTAATCTGGGGTGAATTCTCGACCCCAGGATTGCAAAAATAATCAGCGGGCAGCGAATCGAATGTTCCCGGTCGGTTTTCCACCGTCAACGTATCCGGTATGATGACACAACCAAAAGCTGATAAGGAAAGAACGAAAATGAAAACAATCAGACGTTTCATTCACTTGCATCCCGCTGGAGGTTTTTGGGAACGATTGGATGGTTTCTACAAACGTCGGCTCCATCGGCCGGCAGTCTTGGCCCTACCACCCGGCCCTGAATAATCGCAAGAAAACTGAGGGGGGCATAAGTTGCATTTATAATTGATCATCGAGGTCAAATAGCCCGAAAAACCAGGCTTGAAAGCGCTGCCAGTCAGCACGTGCCGGCTCCCTTCGAATGATCGTGTCGCCCGCTTTCCAGAACAAACGGCCTTTATCATCCAGCAGCACCTGCCAGGAGTTTTCAGGCTTCATTTCTTCTTCGAATTCCTGTGCAACCGCTTTGGCCAGTTTTGCGCTGTCGATGATCAATCCCATTTCGGTATTAATGTAGATGGAGCGCGGATCCAGATTCAGTGATCCGACAAATGTAAACTTGCGATCGATAACCATATATTTTGCATGTAGACCGAATGCCTTTGATTGCACCGGCGGTGTATCAAACTTTCCTCGGGCTGTGGCGTCATGCCGCATTTCAAAGAGCTCAACTCCCATTTCGAGCACCTTTTTACGGTGTTTTTTATATCCGCTGTGTACGATAGGATGATTGGTAGATCCCAGTGAATTTGTGAGAACCACGACACGCACACCCCTTGATATCATATCCGGTACATCATTATAAAAATCTTTATGGGGAATAAAATAAGGCGTTGAGATCAGTAACTCATGTCGTGCGTTTCGAGCCAATTCTCCTAAGGTTTCGACTAACTGAACCGGCGGTATATCCTCTCCAACCAGGGGTTCATCATAAATTACCCTGGATGTGCCGCTTTTCATATTCTGTTCAAGCTTTAGCAGCAAGTTGTTCCAATCATGTTTTTGTTGCTGAAATTCTACCAACAACTGCTCTTTTCTAACCAGATGTTCCTGGATTTCCTCCAGCAGCAGGGGTAAAAGTTCCTGGTTTTTATAATTCTGTAATAAGGCCTCACCGGGATAGGCCCATTGGTTGTTCCAGTAAATATCGAAAGAGGCGGAAACCTTCTTCGCAACCGGACCGAAAGCCACGACATCAAAATCGGTAAAATTGTGTTTCGGATTAAGACCAAAATATTCTTTGCCGATATTTCTGCCACCGACGATGGCAAAACGGTTGTCGGCCACGATCAACTTGTTGTGCATTCGATGATTAAGTTGCTCGATGTTTCCCATGTATTCCAATGCGAATAGCAACATCGAAGTACCGCGTCGTGTCATCGGATTGAAAAGACGCACCTCAATTTGGGGATGTTGACTCAGCGCTGCCACTGTCCGGTCAGCCCCAATGACATAAATATCATCTACCAGGATGCGGACGCGAACCCCGCCGTCGGCGGCTTTGATCACCCGATCCAGAAGCAGATCTCCGCTGGCGTCGCCTTTCCATATAAAATACTGCATATCCAATGTTTCTTCAGCCATATCAGCCAGCAAAAGCCGCCAGCGCATGGCATCATCATTGCGGAACAATTTAAAAAATCCCGAAGTCCCACCATCCGCATCCGCTACCAAATCACGCGTGACAACAGCCAGGCGACTATCCGGATGAGGTTCATAAGAATAGGAGGGCGTTTTCCTTTCAGGTGTCGGCAGCGTCGCGCAAGCCAGAAACACCAATGCGATAAGAAGAAGCCCAAAGATCCTCAGATTCTGAGCGATGACAGATCCTATTCTATGAGGCAATACAGGCTTAAAGGCAAAATTATATTTAGGTCTAACCATTTAAAGTGTAGCCTCCATTGGGGATTTATGAACGTTTAACCGCTTCGGATAGTGTAATGCATACGCAAATATTCAATATTTTAAAAGGGCTACCATTTTAAATCGTGCCCAATGGTGAAATCTGGGAGGACCGAAAATTTGTTAGATGGACTGATGTAAGGTACAAATTCTTGTGATGATGGGTTCATAGCCGATATACGTAACAAAATTGGGGTTATCGCTTCATAGCCGCTCTGCAACTCAGTCAAATTGTAGACTGCGCTTACTCATATAAATATCTGTTGTCCCAAACTTTATGAATAGCTTTGCAAAACCAAAATTCTGTAAGGTGGGGAGAGCAGTATTTCGGCCTTAAAGAGCATTTAGGTTCAGCCAGGCACATTATCCGCCGGGGGTTTAACCCGGAAAAATATGCTGTAAAGTGCCGGAACATAATTCAGCGTAAACATACTGCCGATGCCCAGGCCGAAGAACATTATGCTTGCCATGCCGTAAAAAAGCGGATCCCGGTTGATGATCAGCGGCGAAAATCCAAGCATAGTTGTTGAAACCGAAAGTAGGATCGGTCTGAATCGGCTGACGGCCGAATTGATTACCGCATCATAGGGGGTCTGCCCCTCGCGGCGGTTCTCTTCAATTTTATCGATCATGACGATACCGTTGTTGACAATCGATCCGGCCAGGGCCAGCAGCCCCAGGATAACCATGAACCCGAAATCCGCCTGCATCACCAGCAGGCCCACCACCGCGCCGACAAGGACCAGCGGTATGGTCAAAATAATGATGGCCGCCCGCCGGATGGAGTTAAACTGCCAGACCAGCAGAAACACAATGCCGCCAAAGCAGGGTAGCATCCATTTTGCCAGGTTTCGCTGGGCCCGGGCGGCATCTTCAAGCTCACCGCCCAGTTCCCAGAAGTGGTGTTTGGGAAAATCCATGGCCTCGATGGTCGGCACAAGGGCAGCAAAGATTTCAGAGGCCTTCAAAACCTGGTTTTTAGCGCTGACGGTGATGGTGCGTTCCTGATTGTAGCGCATAATACGGTTCAGTTCACCGACGGTGTAACTTTTGGTAACCTGGTTGAGCGGCACGTTGTCGCCGTTTTGCGTGCGAATACTGACTGTGGTCAGGCTTTCAGCAGATTCCCGTTCAGACTTGAGGCCGCGCCCCACGATGGGGATCTGCACATTGCCCTCATGATAGTCGGTGGTCGTCACTCCGTCGATAAAGAAATCCAGGGCATCGGCCACATCCTTCGATGTCACCCCGGCGCGGCGGGCGCGGGCCTGATCGACATCCACAATGGCCGTCATCACCCGGTTGTTCCAATCCTGCTTGATATCGATGCTGCCGGGGATCTTGCGCAGCGCAGCCATCAACTGGTCGGCCTGCTCCTGCAGCACCTTTATGTCGGGACCGCTCAGCCTCATCTGAAACAGGCCGGTCTCACTGCCGCCCAGCCACATGGCCTTAACCCGACCGCGCACATTGGGAAAATGATCCGCAATGTACTGGTTCGTGCGCGTGACCAGTTCGGGCACCTCTTTGTTGGTCTCGGTATTGACGATTAAAAATGCCACGAACGGATCCGGGTCCACCGGCGCCAGTGAGAGAAAAAACCGCGGTCCGCCGTTTGCCACATAGGCGATGGTTCCGGTGATTTCCGGGTTTTGTTCCTTATCCTGAAGCCAGGCGCTGAGTTCTCGCACGGTCTGGTCGGTTTCCTCGATGTACGTTCCGGCAGGAAGGTCGAGATAAATTAAATACTGATTCCGGTCCCCGGGCGGGAAAAATGCCTGAGGGACAAACGACAGCGCATACAGTGCCACTACAAATATGCCGGCCGTCACCGCCACCACCAGGAACCGAAAGCGCAGGGAAAGTTTCAGGATCCCGCGATAGAGCTGATAGAATCTTCCCTGGTAGGGATCGTGCGTCTCTTGTTTGTCTGCGCCCGCAGGCGGTTTGGTCTTCAAAAACCAGAAGCACATGCTGGTCGAAGAAAGCATCGAAAAAAACCACGAACCTAGCAGCAGGATCGTCATCACCGAACCCAGCGAGGAGGTGTAATCACCCGTCTGACCGATTTGAAGGATGATCGGTCCGAAAGCGAAAACCGTTGTCAGCGTGCTGGTCAACAGAGGAACCGCAAGCGAGCTGCCGGTTTTCAAAACGGCCTCCTTGCGTTCCATGCCCCTTTCCAGATTGACTTTGATGTCATCGGATACCACAATGGCATTGTCCACGAACATCCCCAGTGCAATGATCATCGTGGCCAGCGACATGCGTTCCATATCTATGCCCAGCGCATACATCATCAACATACCGAAAAGCATGACCATGGGGATGAACGAGCCCACAATCAGACCGGTCCGCAGCCCCAGCAGCAGCATGACCACCACCAGGACGATGGCCACGCTTTCGAGCACGTTAATCACCATGCCGCTGACGGCTTTTTCAATCAGCTCGGGTTGGAAGGTGGCAAAGTCGAGCTTGTAGCCCCAGGGAAGGGAGTTTTCCGCCTCTTTGACTTTTTGCTGCAGGCGCCGGCCGAACTCAACCGCATCAACCCCTCTGATGATAAAGACACTTAACACAATGGCCTGATGGCCGTTGTAGTACGCCGGGTTGTCGATCGGCTCCACGTAGCCTTTCCGGATGGTGGCGATATCCTGCAGCGGAATCGAGGCCTGGGTGCCTGAAATCGGGATGAGAACCTCTCCGATCTCCTCGATGGAGGTGAACCGCCCCTGGGTTTCCACGATGATTTCCACATCGTACAGATTTATCCTGCCGCCGGGCAGCAGAATGTTCTGCTCGCGCAGGCTTTTACTGATATCGGCCGTATCGATTCCCAGCTGCGCTATCCGCGCGCTCGAAAAATCGAGATAAATACGCTCCTCCTGCACCCCGGTCAGATCGACCTTCTGGATGCCCTTCATCATGTTGAGGCGTTCTCTGATCTGACGGGCGGTTTCATGCATTTCCGCCATGGAAAACCCGTCGCTCCACAGCGCGATGGTGGCCACCGATGTATCGCCGAAGGTATCGTCGACCATCGGCCCGATGGTGCCTTCGGGCAGCTCGGGCTTGACATCCGCCATCCGGTTGCGCAGCAGTTTC
>JASFGZ010000284.1:0-6431 GCA_050123495.1 Desulfobacterales bacterium | reverse complement strand
TCAAGGGCATAATCAAGGGCTTCAAGGATCAAGATACCGCTGCCTTCACCGATCACAAAGCCGTCACGATCCCGATCAAAAGGTCTCGAGGCCTTTTGGGGTTCATCGTTGCGGGTGGATAGCGCTTTCATGGCGTTAAAGCCCGCCACAGCAGTCGCCGATACGACTGCCTCGGTTCCGCCTGTAATCATGGCATCCACTGTACCGTTTTGAACCATCTTAAAAGAATCCCCGATCGCATGGGCACCGGCGGCACAGGCGGTGGCAATTGACAGATTTGGCCCTCTGGCCCCAAAATGGATCGAAATCATTCCCGGTGCCATATTGCCGATCATCATCGGGATGAAAAAGGGGCTGACCCTCCTGGGCCCTTTAGTGGCGACGTTGAGAATTGTCTCCTCCATAATTCCAAGACCGCCTAAACCGCAACCGGTAACAACCCCGATCCGGTTTGCATTCTTGCTGTTAATTTCCAGACCGGCATCTTCCAGCGCCATGCGCGTTGCCGCCATCGCATACGAAATAAAAAGCTCGTTTCGCTTGGCGTCTTTTTTGGGCATAAAGTCCTGCGCGTTAAAGTCCTTCACTTCAGCGGCTATTTGGGTCTGATAGACCGATGCATCGAACCGCGTTATTTCAGTTATACCCGATTGCCCGGCACAAAGCGCCGGCCAGGTCTTTTCGATACCGATCCCCAACGGGGTAATTAAACCCATCCCTGTAACTACGACTCGCCTGTTCAAAAGACCTCCTGTTCAGTTGGCAAAGTTATTACCTGACCCGTACCTGAAAAAATCTTGATCTAAACCAGCCTCTCGTTTTGCGGTATGCCTAAACAATTTAGAAGATATCTGTTTAGCGTGCGTTAATATAATCAATGGCATCTTTAACGGTTGTAATTTGCTCGGCATCCTCATCTGAAATGTCCGTATCAAATTCCTCTTCCATGGACATAATCAACTCAACAAGATCAAGTGAATCTGCTCCCAAATCATCTACGAACGAAGCCTCAGGAACAACTTCTTCCAAATCAACACTGAGTTTTTCGGCAATGATCTTTTTTACTCTCTCCTCAACAGACATTAGATTTTCCTCCTTACCCGGTTAAACCGGTAAAAAATAATCGGTTAATTATTATGTAACTGGCTTTAATGCGGTCAGATTATATTTAAAAACTCCTAAAAGCGGATTCAAAAGTTTAGATCGTGCCAAAGAGCCCCGCTTGAAAGCGGGACTTCACATCTGATCAAAAAATTAGTTGTGTTCAGCAAGTCTCAAAGTTCTTTGACGTAAAACAAATTGTGAACTGGCTTTCAAACGGCCAGGTTTTGGCCGAAGACAAGGCGCGGGGAGGAGAAAATCGCGCCGCGTACATTTGGTACGTTAGCGGTTTTCTCATTCCTGCAACGCCGTATTCGGTCAAAAGATGGTCGTTTGAAAGTCAGTTCTACATGTACATGCCTCCGGTGACATGGATCACCTGACCGGTGATATAGGCAGCGCTGTCTGAAGCCAAAAATGTAATGGCATCGGCCACATCCTGGGGAGTACCGGCTCTTTGTAAGGGTATCATGCCGAGCATGGCCTCTTTGACTTTATCAGACAGTCCGGCTGTCATATCGGTTTCTATAAAGCCCGGCGCAACAGCGTTTACGGTAATGCCTCTGGCACCGAGTTCCTTGGCCACCGTTTTTGTAAGGCCAATCATACCGGCTTTTGAAGCCACATAATTGGCCTGACCGGGATTGCCCATCACCCCCACTACCGAGGCCAGATTGATAATCCTGCCGGAACGCTGCTTGACCATTATTTTAGAAACTGCCTTAATGCAGTTAAAGGCGCTTTTAAGATTAACGCTGATCACAGCATCCCAGTCTTCTTCTTTCATGCGCATGATCAGGCCGTCGCGTGTGATCCCGGCATTGTTAACCAGGACGTCAATTCGGCCGTATTTTTCGAAGACACCCTCCACCCAGCCTGAGACGGCCGTGCTGTCGGCGACGTCTATCTTTTCGAAGGAGGCTTCGGGCCCCAGCGCCTTTGCGGCGGCTGCGCCCGCTTCCGGATTGACATCACAGATCGCGATCCTGGCACCTTCTTTTGCAAAGTTTTCAGCGGTGACTCGACCGATTCCCGCTGCACCTCCCGTGATCATCACCACTTTATTTTCAAATCGCAAGTTGGCCTCCTTTTACACCGACCTAATTGAGCGATAAACGCTCAATTGGATTTTAATCCAATTGGGGCAAGGGTTAACGATCAAATATAATGTCAGCGGCACGGTTCATGACGGGAATAATGTTCTGATAGCTTTCCGCCAGTGCTGCGTGCGCTGTTTCCGCCAGAAAGGCCGCTATCTGTTCGGGATCAAAAACACCGGAACCCCGCAAAATTTTTAAGATATTACCGGATACCAGTTCGACAATTTCATTGGCGAATAGTCTTGAAAAAAGACATGTTTTTTCGGCTTCCGGATTATTTTCACCACTAAAAGCAGCAGCCCGCCGTGCCAGGCTGGCAGCCACCTCCACATGCATCATCATGTCGGCCAGAGCAAACATGACATACTGTTCACGGGTCAGCCGATTATCATTAACCAAAAAAATGGTTTTGTTTAATGCGCGCGCTGCCATACCGATATAGTGGCAACCGGCTTCGCCGCACTGGGCGTCGAGTTTGTCCATTTCTTCGGCCAGGCCGTCGTAATAGGCCCCTTTTGTCTTACGCGTTTTTTTCCAGCGAAACGTACTGATGATGTTTTGCTGGATTTCACTGGTGCCCTCGTAAATACAGGTAATTTTGACATCTCGTTTTATTTTTTCAACGCCATATTCGGTTATATACCCGTATCCGCCTAAAGCCTGCATGGCATCATCGGCAGCCTTGTTGGCGGATTCAGTTGCAAAAAGCTTGGCAATAGAACCCTCGACTTCAAGGTCCTGCTCGCCGGCGTCCAATCTTAAGGCCACCTCATCAATATAAGTTGCGGCCGCTGTCAGCCGAACGGCATGCGGTACCACCAGCTTGTGGGTGTAGCCCTGTTTTTCCGATAGCGGCGTTTTGAATTGAATCCGTTCTTTGGCATATGGAATGACGATATCCAGAGCAGCTTCGCCGCCGCCAAGCGCCATAGATGCCACCATCAGCCGGGTATACCCGAATACCTTGCTGGCTTGTTTGAGCCCCTGACCGGTGACACCGCCAATGACGTTTTCCACCGGCACAAAAACATCGCTAAATGTCAGCGGCGAGGTATTTGAGGCCCGGATTCCATGCTTTTCTTCACCTTTTCCCCGAATATAACCCTCGGTGTCCTTTTCAATGATAAAAAAGGTCGCCCCCTCGGGGGTGTTGGCCAGCAGGGTAATGAATTCTGCATATCCGCCCGTGGAAATAAATTGCTTGGCGCCGTTGATCTTATACCCGGTGATTTCTCCGCCGTTGTTTAAAACCGGCTCGGCCTTGGTTTTTATAGAGGCCACATTACTGCCGGCATCCGGTTCGGTGACCGCGTAAGCCACAAGGGCTTCTCCGGCGGCAATTTTCCCGAGCCATTTTTGCTTTTGTTCTTCGGTGCCCCCGACGATAATCGGGTCCGCACCCAGCTGAATTGCAAAAAACGCTGTGGTGATGCCCAAACATATCTTGGCCATTTCGCGGGTGATGGCACAGCTGTCACGGGCACCGCCACCCAAACCACCATATTCTTCAGGGATCATCAGAAGCTGCAACCCGATCTCCGGACCCAGCATTTCGCGGATGGTCTCTTCAGGAAATATTTCCTCACGATCGTATTCAGAAATTTTTTCCGGTGTCAGAAGTCGCTTTTTAAGTTGTCCCACCGTATCCAGAACCATCTGCCTGGATTCTTGATCCAATCCATATAAATCACTTCCCGTGGGTGTTGTATGTGAAGCCATTGGATGTAATCCTTTTGATAATGTTTGGTGATGGAATATAAGATTAGTCTTCTTCGGTTTCGACAACCTTGCGGCCCCGATACTGACCACAACTGGGGCAGGCATGGTGTGGGAGAGTGGCTTCACCACACTCCGGACAGGTTGATAAATTTGGTGCAGCAATTTTCTGGTGGGTCCGTCGTTTATCGCGCTTTGATTTTGATTTTTTCCGTTTTGGTACTGCCATAAGTAATCTCCTAACTATCTGTATTTAATATATATTTTAATTTCAACGACTTGGATTTAGGGGTGCGCATCTAGTAATTTATCTTGAAACGATTGTCAAGTGTTTTCCTCGCTTTTTTCCGATATGTTCTCTTGTACTCGGCAATCTTCTGTGTTATGGAAATTTACCGCACTGGCGGTGGCGGTCATATCTTTACAACTATTTAGAATTATTCTAATTATATAAAAATGCGGAAGACGTGATGACGCATTTCAGACTTTATACTTTCCATTAATGGCAGATCGTAACGAATGAACGGCTAACTTATAAAAATCCTTGTGAAGTTAGATTTACTTATGAAAATGTAAGGTTAGATAATAGTATGTAGATTAATTCATATTGTTATTTTGTCAAGATATCAAAAGCTTATAAAGATAGATTTATAATTTCGGGTGTGAACATGACTTAACAATTTACTTGTTGGATGACCCGATAAAAAACCAAAGGGATTGGCAAAAACTCATGAAAATGAAAAAAGAAATGATTGTGACGCGATTTCCACCCAGCCCTACGGGCTACCTTCATGTCGGCAATGCCCGTACCGCTGTTTTTAACTGGCTTTACGCCCGCCGCATGAAAGGAAAATTTGTTTTACGCATAGAGGACACAGACACCGAGCGTTCTACCCAAGAAGCCATTGATGCAATTTTTGAGGCACTCGAATGGCTCGGTATCGACTGGGATGAGGGTCCTTACTATCAAACCAAACGCCTTGATATTTACAACAGTTATTTAGAATGCCTCATCGATTCAGGCAAGGCATACTATTGCACCTGTTCGTCCGATGAGATTGAGGCGATGCGCCAAAAAGCCATGGCCACCGGCGGTAAACCGAGATATGACGGTACCTGTCGCGACAAAGGACTATCGAAAACGCCAGGGGCGGTGATACGGTTTAAGGCGCCTTTCCGCGGGAAAACGGTGGTTGAAGACGTGATCAAAGGCAACATCGCATTTCAAAATGATGAACTCGATGATTTTATTCTGTGCCGCAGCGATGGTATTCCCACCTATAACTTTGCGGTGGTGATTGACGATATCACCATGCAGGTGAACACCGTCATCCGCGGCGATGATCACGTCATGAACACTCCCAAACAAATACTCATCTATCGAGCGCTGGATTGTGCGCTGCCGGTTTTTGGTCATGTCCCCATGGTCCTGGGAACCGACAAAAGTCGCTTCAGTAAGCGCCATGGCGCCGTGTCCGTATCGGCTTACAGGGATATGGGTTTTCTGCCGGATGCGATGCTCAACTATCTGGTCCGGCTGGGCTGGTCCCACGGCGATCAGGAATTTTTTACCCGCCAGGAGCTGATCGATGTGTTTGATCTGGAACACATCGGACGTTCCGCCGGGGTTTTCGATCCGGAAAAACTTTTATCGCTGAATGCCGATCATATTCGGGCCACTCCCGCTGAAAAACTCGTGGAGCCCCTTAAACCCTTTTTAAAACACCGTGGCATAGAGATTGAGGATCGCGGCCTTCTGATAAAGGTCATCGAGACCCTGCACGCCCGCAGCAAAACCCTTGAGGAAATGGCTGAAATTTCTTTATTTTATTTTGCAGATGATATCGGCTATGAAGAAAAGGCGGCCAAAAAATTTCTTAAACCGGCGGTGCTTGAGGCTTTAAAGCTGTTAATCAACCAATTTGAGATACTGGATGACTTCTCGGAAGAAAATTTAGAAAGCGCATTTAAGGCCGTGATGGACCAAACCGGCCTTAAGCTTGGAAAAATTGCCCAACCCGTGCGGGTGGCGTTGACCGGGAAAACCGCCAGTCCCGGTATTTTTGAGGTCACCGCCATCCTGGGCAAGGATAAGGTGATTTCGAGGCTGAACAAAGCCATCCGCTTTATTGAAGAGCGCTCCGACTAAAAAGATATTGTATTAGCCACAGACCCACACGGACGCACACATACAATAAAGGGCTTTTAAAACACAAACATTGAATAAAAGTGATAGGTATTGCTATTTGCAAGGTTTCGTATTTTTATATCCCGCGCAGCGGGATGACCGTTTTTATTCGGCCAGGTCGGCCGAATAAAAGATCCGTCTAAGTCCGTGTGGGTCTGTGGCTAATTCTAAACAGAAAAATAGACTTGACTGTCCTCATACCTGTGTGTATTAATTATATATTATAACATGCTGAGGGATCGTCTAGCGGCAGGACGACGGGTTCTGGCCCCGTTAACCCAGGTTCGAATCCTGGTCCCTCAGCCAATAAATATTTATAATTATTT
>JASFGZ010000283.1:0-6463 GCA_050123495.1 Desulfobacterales bacterium | reverse complement strand
GCTAAAACCGCATCGTTTCCGCCGATGACGACCGCAGGCGCTTTTTGCAAACCGAGTTCGGACGCCAGCTCTTTTTTCAAGCGACCGGTGCTCGCGTCGGCCGGTGTCAGCGTCGGTAGTTGGGATATCGAAAGACCGAAGCAATTGGCGATGTCTTCATTCCAGGTCATGTCATTTTTAGTGGTATTATACACAGCGGTCAACGACGCGGAGGAGGGATCCATGGCAAACGTTCCGCTCAGCCATTTGGCGATAAAGGTGTTGGAATGCCCGAAAATGTGGACGTTTTTAAAAATTTCGGGAAAATTGTCTTTTATCCAGAGGATACTCGCCAGGGAACAGCCGCCGGCAACCGGCATATTGGCCGTGGCCTCCAACAATGCCTCCAATCCAATGGTGGTGATGATATGCTCTGCTTGAGCTCGGGAACGCTGATCCAGCATCAGGATAGCGGGCAGAAGGGCTTCACCGTTTTGATCCATCGCCGTCAAGCCGGGCGTGGTTCCTGAAAGGGAAATGACATCTATTTCCGTCATCAGATCGGCCATTGCTTTACACCCGCTGACAAACGCCTTCTGCCATTTTTCCGGCTCGATATCACTGAATAGCCCGTCATTATATGTATTCATGGCATATTCGAAAGCGATTTGCTTGATAAGATTCAGATCTTCTGCACTTGCTTCAAAAACCCCCATTTTCATCGCAGTTGTTCCGATATCGACACTGAGGATTTTCATATTTATCTGCTCCTGTGTCATTTGACGCTTTTAAATCGTGGCACCCAGGGCCCATGGCACAAATTCGTCGTCACCGATTCCATTCCGTTCACTTTTGGTCTTTTGGCCTGAAGCGATTTCTAAAACAAAGTTAAAAATGCGTTGGCCCATCTCTTCAACGGTTATATGCCTGTCGATGATTTCCCCGCAATTGATGTCCATATCACCTTCCAAACGCTGATACATATCTGTGTTCGTGGCTAATTTTATCGAAGGCACCGGTTTACAGCCGTAAACCGAACCTCTGCCGGTGGTAAAGCAGATCATATTCGCACCGCCGGCAACCATTCCGGTCAGTGACACCGGATCGTATCCAGGGGTGTCCATAAACACAAATCCTTTGGCCGTGACGGCCTGGGCGTAATCATAAACCTCAACCAGGTTGGCGGTACCCCCCTTGGCCGCAGCGCCGAGCGATTTTTCAATAATGTTTGTCAACCCGCCCGCTCTATTGCCCGGCGACGGATTGTTGTCCATTTTAGCGCTATGGGTGGCGGTGTAGTTCTCCCACCAGCGAATGCGGTCGAGCAGTTTTTGACCCACTTCCCGGGAAACAGCACGACGGGTCAAGAGATGTTCCGCACCGTAAATCTCCGGGGTTTCACCCAGAACCGCGGTACCGCCATGTTGCACCAAAAGATCCACGGCCGCACCCAGGGCCGGATTGGCCGTTATGCCGGAATAGGCATCGGATCCGCCACATTCAAGACCCAAAATAAGATGGCCGGCGGAAACGGGGCAGCGTTCGGTGCGGTTGGCCTCCGGAAGCATTGCCCGAACACGATCGATGCCTGCCTGTACGGTCTTTTTGGTTCCGCCGGTATCCTGAATGGTCATTGTTTGTAAAAAAGCGCTGGACTGCAAATTCCTGCGCTCGAATAAGGTTTCGATCTGCATGACTTCACACCCCAAACCGATGACGACAACGCCGGCAAAATTGGGATGTCGGATGTAACCCGCAAGCGTATTTAAGAGAACTTCAAACCCTTCATCGGTGTTGGAACATGCACAGCCGATTCCATGACAGATTGGCACAACGCCGTCGACATTGGGGAACTCGGCCAGGGCATCTTCGCGAAATGAATCGGCGATCATACGGGATACCGAAGCGGAACAATTCACTGTGCTGATGATGCCGATGTAATTTCGTGTGGCGATGCGGCCATCCGATCTCACAATACCATTAAAAGTAGCCGGCTCGGACGCATAGGCGATGTCTCTGGCGTCGGCCCCAATTTCATAATCACGAGCGAAATCTTTGATTTCAAGGTTATGCGTGTGAACATGCTGGCCGGTTTTGATGTCGCATGAAGCAAATCCGATAATTTGACCGTATTTTTCAACGGCTTGCCCTTTCTGAATATCAGCGGTGGCGATTTTATGGCCAAACGTGATTTGATCGAGACAGATGATGTTTTCAGCGGGAATCTGGGTTCCGGCCGCAAGATCCACCCGTGCGACAGCGACATTATCGGATTCATGCAGGCGAATGGTAAGCAGATTTGCAGGTGTCATCCTCTTTTCCTTCTCAATTTCTTTTCATTTTCGGTCTACCCGGGTTCGGGCACAAGAATTACTTTCAGCAACCCTTTCTCTTTTTGATAAAGCCGTCGAAACCAATTAGCTCCTTCGGAAAGCGGGGAGACGCTGCTGATCAGCGGGTCGAGGTTAATGGCTCCCCGGGCAATCATATCCAGACATGCCGGATAATCTCCCTGGGAAGCACATGATCCGTAAAGCGAAATCTCGCCGGCAACAAGACGCTGTAAGGGCAGCTCCACATGCGGCGACAAATTGCCGATTACCGTCACAGCACCCCCTCTGCGAACACTGGCTAAGGCGGTTTTCACAGAAGGGGTGATCCCCACGGCTTCAATCACGACATCGGCGCCGCGATGGTGCGTTAATTTCTGGATCTCTGAAACGGCTTCCAGCGCTGATGAATTTATGGTGAGATCGGCTCCAAATTGCCGTGAGAGCTCAAGTTTTTCCGGCTCGATATCAACGGCGATGATCTTTCCGCACCCAACCGCACGCAGGATTTGGATCACCAATAGTCCGATTATACCGGCTCCGACCACAACAGCGGTATCCTGTGATGATGTCGGCGTGCGGTTAACCGCATGAAATGCAATCGAACACGGTTCGACCATGGCAGCATGCTCAAAACTTAAACCTTCCGGCAAACGATATAAAATATGTTGAGGTACGGCGACATACTCGGCCAACGCCCCGTTTTGCCGATACGCATCACATGCGACGCCCAATACGCGGCGCTGGTCGCACAGATTGATTTCACCTCTGCGGCAGTAAAAGCACGATCCGCAATACACGGTGGAATCAAACGTGATTCGCTCACCGGGTTGAACGTCTTTTACATTTGATCCGACCTCGGCAACGATGCCGGCGGCTTCATGGCCCATAATCAATGGTGGTATTCGTCTGCCGGTACTCCCATCTATCCCATGCACATCGCTGCCACAAATGCCACAGGCTTTGACCCCGACCAAAACATCATCCGGTTCCACCGTCGGTACCGGAGCATCTTGATAGACCAGTTGATTATATTCTTTTAAAACCAGCGCTTTCATCGTCATCAACTCTCCATAAGAAACAGGCGCCCCAACGCGAAACTGACGCTTTTTGTCTTTTTAAATTTTAAAATTTTCAATGCCAACGAAATAGGGTATTGTTTCCAATGCTCTATTTCTATAAAAGTATTATTATTTGTGCGTCAAGCAGAAATCAATACGGCATACAATCTTATTGGCAATATGTGGGAATTTATTATTCAGTCCTTGACAATCTGTATCGCGGAATATAAAAAATATCGCGTTAAAAAACTATATTCCACATTACGAAACAATTATCCCAAAGCAAAAATTACTATTGAGGTATATCCCGAAAGGGCTGTTTCTTGCAAAAGCTTGAATAGATCAACAAGTTCCAGACAGGCATTTGTTGCCTGATAAGAATTTTCAAACAAAAAAAAGGAGTAGAAAAATGGCCCAGTTTAGCAAACTAGAAGTATTAACGGCGATGGAAGCGATCGGCTTGATCCCTGTATTTTATAACAAAGATTTTGAGGTCGCCGCTGAAATTGTAAAAGCATGCGTGCGCGGCGGCGCAAAACTTGTTGAATTTACCAATCGCGGAGATTATGCCTATCGGGTTTTTGGAAAACTATCCCAACATTTTTCCGAAAGTCATGAAAACGTCATTTTAGGGGTTGGCTCGGTTATTGATCCATACACTGCCGCGCTGTACATCAACAATGGTGCCAATTTTATTGTCGGGCCGATTTTGAACCCGGAAGTCGCCAAAATTTGTAACCGGCGTCAGGTTCCTTATTCTGGCGGATGTGGCACTGCCAGTGAAATTTCGTATGCCAATGAACTCGGATGCGACATCGTCAAGATATTCCCCGGCGGACTTGTCGGCGGTCCCGCTTTCGCCAAATCCGTGCTGGCGCCCTGCCCCTGGTACAAACTCATGCCCACCGGCGGCGTCAGCCCAACGGAGGAATCGCTGAATGCCTGGTTTGACGCCGGAGTCGTTTGCGTCGGCATGGGCTCCAAACTTATCGTTAAAGATCTGGTTGCGGCCAAAGATTGGAGCGGCATTGAGGAAAATGTGCGCAAGGCGATTGCCATTATCAGGGCGTTCAAAGAAAAAAAGCAATCGGCGTGAAAGCAATTTTATTGCGAAATCATCAATTTAGATAAGATCAACAGGAGGTAAACATGGCTGAATTAACCATTAAACCCGCAAAAGAATGTAAATGGGATATTTTAAGTTTAGGGGAAGTCATGCTTCGCCTTGATCCCGGCGACACCCGGGTGGCGCGTACCCGGCAATTCCAGGTCTGGGAAGGCGGTGGCGAATATAATGTTGCGCGCGGATTGCGGCGGTGCTTCGGCATGCGGGCAGCCCTGGTAACGGCCATCGCTGATAATCCGGTTGGACGATTGCTGGAAGACTTGCTCCTGCAAGGCGGTGTGGATTTATCCCATATCCGCTGGTTGCCTTTTGACGGTATCGGTCGCAAAGTAAGAGTCGGCCTGAATTTCACCGAAAGCGGCTTCGGCGTCAGAGCCGCGCTGGGTTGTTCAGACAGAGGCTATACGGCTGCGTCGCAAATGCAAAAAGGCGAAATCGATTGGGATCACATATTCGCAAAAGAAGGTGTTCGCTGGTTTCACACCGGCGGCATCTTTGCGGGTCTTTCGGAAACCACTCCGCAAGTCATTATCGAAGCCATGCAGGCCGCCAAAGACAACGGCACGATGATCTCCTATGACCTGAATTACCGGCCGTCGTTATGGAAAGACATCGGCGGTTCGGAAAAAGCCATTGAAACGAATCGGGAAATCGCCGGATATGTGGACGTCATGCTGGGAAACGAGGAGGATTTCACCGCCGCCTTAGGTTATAAAGTCGAGGGTTTGGACAAAGATATTTCGAAACTCGACACCTCGGCATTTAAGCGCATGATTCAACGTGTCGTTGAAGCTTACCCCAATTTCAAGGCGGTGGCCACAACGCTGCGAAATGCCAAAACCGCCTGCATCAACGACTGGGGCGCGATCCTTTATTACAATGGAGAATTTTATGAGGCCATCCTGCGTGAGAATCTCGAAATTTACGATCGGGTCGGCGGGGGCGACAGCTTTGCTTCCGGACTGATTTATGCTTTCCTGACCGGCAAGGACCCTGCTGAGGCCGTTAACTACGGTGCGGCGCACGGTGCGCTGGCCATGTCCACACCGGGTGATACCACCATGGCAACATTAGCCGAAGTGGAAAAAGTGATGAAAAGCACCACCGCCAGAGTTGACCGCTAAGATCTATTTTTTAAAAAATGGAGGCCTTAATCCTGTTTGTAAAAGGAGTGAACAACCGATGAATTACCCTGCCGTGGTTCGAATTAAACAACATTTTAACACCAACTCGATCCAGGATATCCCCGAAGCGGTACGGTCTGAAATAGCAAAACTCAAACCCCAGGAAATTATTGCGCCTGGAAATAGCGTGGCCATTACGGCCGGCAGCCGCGGAATCGCAAATTTTGCCGTCCTCTTGGCTGAACTCGTCCGCGAACTAAAAAAAATCGGCGCCAAACCCTTTATCGTGCCGGCAATGGGAAGCCACGGCGGTGCGACCGCTGAGGGGCAGAAAAAAATCATCGAACATTATAAAATAACGGAAGACACCATGGAGGCCCCCATCAAATCATCTATGGAAGTGGTCGAAATCGGCCGCACATCTGATGGTGTCCCTGTTCTGATAGATCAGAATGCGTCTCGAGCCGATCATATCATCGTTGTCAATCGCGTAAAACCCCATACCGATTTTAAGGCAGAAATTGAAAGCGGCCTGATGAAAATGATGGCCATCGGACTGGGCAAACAAAAGGCCGCGGATCACTATCATAACGTTTTTATGCGTCTCGGGCATTATCACGTCCTTACCACGGTGGCCCGCGAAATTATGAGACAATGTCCCATTGCATTCGGCCTTGCCGTGGTGGAAAATCAAAAGGATGAAACCGAAAGTGTTCGAGCGATCCCGACAAATCAGATTGAAGAAACCGAGCGTGAATTACTCATCAAGGCCAAGGATCTGTTACCGCGTATACCGTTTGATCCGCTCGACCTGCTGATTGTGGATGAAATGGGAAAAGATAT
>JASFGZ010000282.1:0-6483 GCA_050123495.1 Desulfobacterales bacterium | reverse complement strand
GCCGAATCCGAACAAAAGCCCGGCCCTGGCAGTTCCGAAGAGTCAGTTGATCACATTATACCCTGGAAGCACCGGTTGCTATTGTGAGCCCGATCTCCTCTCTTTTTGCTGCACTGCCTTCAAACATGCCGACGATTCGACCTTTAGACATTACCGCAATCCGATCACTCAATGCCATGATCTCGTCTAAATCTTCAGATACAAACAAAATGGCAGAACCCGCTTCGCGTAACTTCATGAAAAGCTCCCATGTGTGATCGATGGCTTTTGCATCGAGCCCCTGGGTGGGATAGACAGCTACAAGGCATTTCGGCATTCTCCACGTCTCGCGACCCAGTATGAGTCGCTGAATGTTTCCACCGGAAAGTATGCGTGTCTGGGATTTCCAAAAATCGGAAACCAGCGCCCCGAATCTGGACACGATCTCTTTTGCGTGCCTGGTTATCTGAGATATGTTTAGGAAGAATCCTTTTGAAAATGGAGAAACCCTGATGTCCTTTAAAACAACGTTCTCGGCGACGGTCATGGGCTCAATCACACCCATTTCACGTCTTTTTTCTGGTATATGCGCCACTCCCGCCCGTATTATTTCCCCCGGCGTGTGGTTTGTATAATCCTTTCCGTGAATGATCACCTGGCCTTTCGTGGCCTTCCTCAGTCCTGTGACGACCTCGGCCAGATCATTCTGGCCATTTCCGGAGATCCCTGCAAAACCCAGTATTTCACCTTCCCGGATCGAAAAGGAGACGTCCTGCAGGGCGGGTTCATCATCGGCAGCCAGGGCTTCAAGGTTCTTGACCTCCAGCACGATCTTGGTGGATGTGACCGGTTTTCTTTCAAGATGGACGGGGGTGTGCTCACCAAACATGAGCTTTACCAGCTCGGTCTTCTCCATATTAGCAGTCTCGTTGGTCCCCATGGTCTTACCGAGACGGAGAACGGTGACACGATCACCGACTTCCAGGGCCTCTTCGATCTTATGGGTAATGAAAAGGATTCCATATCCCATCGCTGCCATGCTTTTCAGAACCTCAAACAGGTGTTCGGCATCCGCAGAGATAAGCGAAGTTGGCTCGTCAAGAATCAGGATTTCCGGGTTATGGTAAAGGACCTTTATGATTTCAGCCCGCTGCTGCTCGCCAACCGAAAGATCTTCTACTCTGGCTAAGGGATCAATGTGCAGTTTGTACTTCTGTGACAGTTCCCGTGCCCGAGCTTCCACTTCGGGGATGGGGAAGGAGAGGTCGGATGTTTGGAGCCCGAGTGCAATGTTTTGTGCCACCGTAAAGGGTTTGACCAGCGCCAACTCCTGGTGAACCATACCGATGCCATATTTAATGGCATCTCGCGGTGACTTGAGTGTCACCGGTTTGCCTTTCACATAGAGCTGACCCTCTGATAGCAGATAGAATCCTGAAAGGCAGTTTGCGATGACCGTCTTTCCAGCTCCATTTTCGCCCAGCAGCGTATGGATTTCACCTGCCCGGATATCAAGATCGATATGATCAAGTATGAGATGCTCCCATACGCCCGGAAAACCTTTACAAATGTTTTTCCCCCTGAGGAGTATGTCGCCTCTGTCTATCACTGGACCGCTTTTTCCTTCTTTTAAACCTAAATTGAAACGCTCATTTCAGGTTAAATATACTTATGTCCTATTCACGCTCATAGGGTATACCCATGGCTGCGGGAAAACGAGCGCGTCCAATGACTCCTGCTACGACGAGCAAGGTAACAACATAGGGTGCCATAGACACGAACTGCCAGGGGATGACTCGTTGAACCGCCGGCATTGTCGAAATCCAAACTGCCAGGTTATCAAAGAAGCCGAATATGAACCCGCCGAGCAGGGCCAACAGCGGATTTAATCCGCTGAATACAACAGTGGCCAAAGCGATAAAGCCTCTGCCGGCCGATATCTCCTTGGTTACCGATCCTAACCAGTCTACGCTAATATAGGCCCCTGCCAATCCTGCAAGAGATGCTCCCGCAGCAGTTGAAAACAGGCGCAGAAGATGTATTTTGATGCCTGACACATCCGCAGCTTGAGGATTCTCGCCGACTGCCCTTATCTTCAGTCCAAGCTTTGTTCTAAAAAGCAAAATATATGTGAGAACAGATAACACAATTGCCACGAGGATCATGGGACTAAAATTTCCGACAGGGGTGGAAATGTTAACCAGCCTGTTTTCTTCGGCTATAGCGTGATGTCCGGGTACGCCCATGTGAATCAGCCAGAACGCCACCAATCCGGCGGCAAAAAGATTGATTCCCACGCCGGCGATGAGTTGGACCCCCCTGAAATAGGTGCATATCGCTCCAAAGACCAGGCCAATTGCAAACCCTGTTCCCATCCCCACAACCAGACCCGCAATAGGCCCGCCTGCCTCTGCTCCGAGAGCGCCAGTCATCGCACTCAAAAGAATTATGCCTTCAATGCCGATATTGAACAACCCCGCTGATTCTCCTACCACTTCGCCTGTACTGGCAAGGGTAATCGGAACCATGGCATGCAGAGATCCTAAGAAGATTCCCCACAGATACCCAGGATTCATAATTGTCTCCCTTCCTTATTTTGTGACTGCTTGAATCGAAAATTGCGAGGGATCCTCACCTTTCGCAAAAAAGAAAACAACCGTATCAACTCGGGGATCGCCAAGAAGAGAACGACAGTTCCTTCAACAACACGAACCATCTCCAGAGGGACCTGAGAAAAGAGCTGCATCATTCTTCCGCCTGCCAAAAGCCCTCCAAAGAAAATGGCGGCAAAGATAATCCCAATAGGATGGTTCCTTCCGATCATGGCGACGGCCAAGCCTTCAAAGCCCAATCCTTTGATGGAAGGCATACCGCTGTAGACAGCATAAACCGGTGGACGACCCATTACATGAACAGCGCCCGCCAGGCCGGCTGTAAACCCTCCGGTGATGAAAACAAAGAGAATAATCTTCCATTTCTCAATACCTGCATAGGTGGCTGCCAGGGGGTTATATCCCATGGCACGGATTTCAAAACCGATGGCTGTGCGCCACAAAAGAAGGTAGATGATAATTGCCACAAAAAGAGAAACAAAGATCCCGTAACTGAGGCTTGTTCCCGATACCAATAAAGGCAAACGGCCCCACTCAGCGACACTTATTGTTTTCTCAGCTCGCAGGGGATCAACAAGAATTTTGGCGATCAGATAAAAGGCAAGAAACTGAGATATCCAGTTCAACATGATGGTTGAAATAACCTCGTGTACGCCTCTCGCAGCCTTTAGAATGGCTACCGGCAGGCTCCAGATGGCCCCGGCAAGAATTGCGAAAATGATGCTCAGGGCGATACCGATGCCGGAAGGGAGATGAAAAAAGCTGACCGTAACCGCAGCCAGAGCGCCCAAATAGAGTTGCCCTTCCGCTCCGATATTGAACATCCCGCCCCGAAATCCAATGGCAAATGTAAGCGCCGTGAGAATCAGAGGGGTTGCATTGGCGAGGGATTCTGAAAATGCATACGAATCACCAAAAGCACCGCTGAACAGTGCTGTATAAGCAGAAATCGGATCATAACCGTAGAGTACCATTATGAGCGCACCGACGGCAAACCCGATTACACCGGCGATCACTGTTTTATTCAGCTCTTCGATTCTTCCGGAAAATCCCATCTCTGTGTCCTGCATACACGGTCCTTCCCTCAAAATCGCCTGAAACAAATAGAGGGAGAGAGCAGTTTTGTCGCTATCTCCCTCCTGGTGCCGCTCATCTACCTTGTCAGAGGATATTGTGACCTCACCGCTTTCATCTCATCAAGTGTGTTGGCATTTGGCACAGAGATCTTTCCGGAAATAATCTTTTTTTCCAGGTCGGCAACAGCGTCCCAGATCCAGGAAGGGATCTGGTCGCGCATATTTTTCCAGTTAGAAACGATTTTACTCTTGTCCGCCGCAGCGATCTTTCCGGCCCCGATGCCAAACTCCATGAAATCAATAAGATCGGGATCTTTGCTGATGCCAACGCCCTGGACATCGAGTCCCATTACAACCAGACCCCCTTTGAAGGTGCCCTTTACCACTGCCTCTACGGCGTTGTAACAGGCATTGTCAACCCGTTTCAGCATACTCGCAAGCACCCGATGCCCATCACCCATCCAATCTTGATTGGCGTCCACGCCCAACATAAAAGGTGGGCCGGCTTCCTTGCCTTTGGCCTTTACGGCTTCGGTGATGGCCTGGAGATCTCCGATTCCCAAAGGTCCGGCGATATTATAAACCAGCCCCGCTTTTTGAGCCAGCATCGCTTCGGTGGCCTCCTTACCCTTGGCAATGTCACTGAAAGTACCGGTATAGGTATAGAGCAATCCAGTGTTGGGATTTGTGCCCGTTTTCTGAGCGTAAGCCTTGTTCCCCCAGTCAATTCCGAAACGGTAGCCCGCTTCAAAGTGATATAACACCGGGATCTCAATTCCCAGGACGGCACCGACATTCGGGTAGCCATAGTGTGCCGCAGCCATTGCGGCGAGTGCCCCTACAAGGGCCGATCCCTCATTTTCTCTGAAGACGATTGACATCACATTTGGACCCTCAACCACAGAATCGATAATCATGAATTTCTGATCAGGATAATCTTTTGCAGCAGCTTTGACCGCATCGACAAGCAAAAATCCGACCGCAATTATGAGATCAAACGATTTAGATCTGGCCGCATTCCGCATATTGGGAAGATAGTCGGATGCGCTGGCACTTTGAATTTCCACCATCTGCAAACCAAAATCCGCCGCCGCTTTATCCGTGCCCTTGTAACCCATATCATTAAATGAGAGATCCCCCCTTCCGCCGACATCGAGGACCATGGCTATCTTGCCTGTGAGTGCCGCCTGGGCCGTTCCTGGTGTCATTGTCATTCCGACCACCAGCACCAGGACCGTAACAATGATAACCATCAACTTTGGACTGTTTTTCATTTTTTGCTCCTCCTTTCACGAATTAGATTTATAAGAGAGGATTAACAGACGAAAACCGTCCAGCTATCTGGCAAGTCTTCAGTTAAAGAGATAATGGCTGTAAAAAAGCAATTCAGCGAAAAATGACGGTAAGAATAATCACAGGGCTAAGCAAGATGTTTTTATCAGCTGAAGATATGTCAAAATGTGGGGTGTATGTCAAGGACGGAGGAGAATCTTTGGCGCTTTTGTTGGGTGTTTTCAAACCGGGTGCTTTGCACCCGGTTCCACCCGCACCGATTAAGGCATTGCCATGCCTTTGTCTTTTCCCGCCGATGGCGGAAAAATCCAAGCCACGGCTCCGCGGGTGGTCGGTGACTCAATCAGTTCTCGAATAATTTGGCCGGATTATTTACCAGCTCCTGCATTCGGTTAAAAAACTTTCCCAGGTGGTAGCCGTCGGCCAAGCCATGATGTACCTGGACGGCTAAGGGCATGACAATCTTGCCTTTATCTTCTTTGAAGCGGCCCCAGCTGATTCGAGGTATGGCGTCTTGGGCATCTAATTTAATCGGGTGGGATATGGATGTAAAATGAATCCAGGGCAAGCAGGAGACATACAAAATATCATCCTGCCCGGGCTCATCTTCGAGAGACGGATTTACGCGGCATTCTTGAATACCCTTCTCAACCCTATCGAAAAATATCCTGATATTTTGCGTATATTCGGCCAGGCAAAAAGCAAAAAGATTATCTTCGGTTAAAACCGTAAATGATGGATGGACCCGATCATGCAGAATGACATCTCCATTTCGGATTCGATATTTAAGCTCATCAATGGAATTGGATACATGGCTGATAGCCCATAAAATAGTTTTGAATTTAGAGAGATTTTGTACCTCTAAATACTGAGCGCTGGATGTCACATCGATATCCACGCAAACATTAATCTGGGGATAGTCAAAATCTCGATAGAATTCGAATACAGCTTTACGCGGCCATTTTGTTAAATCAACAGGGGTCATTCAATTCTCCTGGTGTTGTGCCATGCGGCTAATTTTCTAAACACGGCTTTAATATGGGTGTCGGAATAATTTGGTTCCAGGTTTCGGGTGTCAGGTCTTAATTGGCAGGGCTGACACCTGAACACTGACCTGACAGAGTTCAGAGGTCAGAAAACAGAGGCCAGAAGTCAGAAGACAGATAACAGATGTTGGATCAGAAACAGGCTCCTAACCCCTCTGGACGGTGTATCGAAATTTATTTTCCGTGCTCTGTCCTCTGACATCTGTCTTCTGACTTCTGATGCCTCAGATTGCCAGGTCACCCGGCACCTTTTTGTCAAAATTGGTCAAGCGCAGCGCCATGAGGTGATTAACAATTTCAAAATCGTGGAAAACCAAAGATGATTTCTTTGGATTTGATAGCACGGAATCACGGCTGTGGTAAGCCGCACCGTATTCTGGGTCGATTTCAAGGGAGCGGTCAAAATCTCGAAAGGCCCGGGCGAGTTCTCCCAATTTTTCATAGGCTAACCCACGCAGGTGAAAGGCGCGGGCATAT
>JASFGZ010000281.1:0-6499 GCA_050123495.1 Desulfobacterales bacterium | reverse complement strand
ATCTATCTTATGAAAAGACAGTACGATGAGGCCATTGCCGAGCAAGAGAAGGCTGTCGCACTATGTCCTAATTGGGCTGCTGGAATTGCACATTTGGGTATGGGTTTGGTTTATGCTTGCAGGCCTGAGGAGGGCATTCAGACACTGCAAAAGGCAATCCGTCTCAATCCGACTATGACTCCGACCTACGTCCACTTCAAGCTGGGCCGCGCCTATCGTATGACAGGGCAGTATAACGAGGCGATCTCAGAATTTAAGAAAGCGCTCCAGGGTTCGCCTAATAGTCTGGGTGCGTGGATTGGGCTCGCCTCCACTTATAGCTTGTTAGGCCAAGAGGAGGAGGCACGTGAGGCAGCAGCAAAAGTCCTAAAGATTAATCCAAAGTTTTCAAGCGAGCGTTTTATAATGAGCTTGCCGTTTAAGAATCAATCAGAAAATGAGCGGATAATTAACGCTTTGCGAAAGGCAGGGCTGAAGTGATGTAGACAGGATACTACATATTGTATATCAGATAGCTCTCCAAAAATTGTGATTTCTTGCCAGAAAACCAAATATCTATCAACTGCAGATATATTGAGAGACTGTCGATAAAGCCGTTTTGACAAACCGGGTCATCTCTCAATATTTGCGGTTTCTAAAATTTTAGCTTTTTGAGTCAGTGATTTGGTAATTTTTTTTTTATCTGAACCTTCTAATCGCCTGATACAATCTACGCAAAGCCGTAATTGGCCACTTTTTCTATGTTGTGCACCATACAATAAAGCAGCCACTGGATATTTACCTTTATCTTGCCCCTTAAGTTAAATTTATCCATGCGTTTGTTCACGCGAATGTTAGCAAATACCGGCTCAACAATAGCAATGCGCTGTGGATATATCTTACGCCCCTTTTGCGTTTCGATTTTTTTCACCATGGCTTGGGATATATTTTGCCCGGATGCGTTGGCATAATAGGATAAATGCCGACGCTTTGCATCTTTATATCGCAGACACTTGGCCCTGAGATCACAGCGCCTGCAATCGGCTTCGCTGGATCTATACACCCTCAAAAGCTTACCTTTATGTCGACCAGCTTTGACCAAGCGCTTAAGTGGCTTGCCATTGGGACAAATATATTGGTCCGTGTCACGATCATATTGAAAATCAGCAAAGGTAAACTTTTTTGATTGCGGTCGATAACCCACCCGGCTGGCAAATCTTTTATCGCGGTTACGAAATTTATTGTCCGGAATATACGCGTCTAATTTTTCTTCGTTACATTTGGTTAAATTCGTTACGCTATGATAGCTTGAATCAGCGGTTAGTATTTTGCCTTCAAAATAGTCCTTACCCTTGCCGATGCGTTCAAGATTTTTTTGGGCACCATCGAAAACCGGCGGCAGATTGTCATTGTCTAAGCCTTTGCCAATCGCCTCGCCATGAACAATGACCTGGTGTTTTGAGTCCACTATCGCCTGGCCATTATATCCCTGCAAGGTGCCATGCGATGTGTGCATTTTGGCAGAATCGTTGTCGGTTACATTGCTGTGAAGCTCTTTTTTGTTTACTCCGATTTTCTTCTTATTTTTGCTCAGCCACTTTTCAATTTTCTCCGCCTGCTGCTCTAATCTTTTTATTTGTTTTTCGCGGCTCGCAGACATTTTCTCCTTTACCGCTTGTTCTTCTTTGTCTATCTGGATATGATCGTCAACCAACCCCTTGAGCTTGCGCTCGATTTTTTGCTTCTTTTTCTCTAAATCCTTTATTTTACCACTCCATTGTTTGGATGCATTGGAAGAAAGTTTGCAACCGTCAATGGCAAAAAATGTGCCGCCTAAAAGACCCTCTTGATCGCAGACCAACAATATGTCTGTAAACAACGGCTTAATTTGATCTTTCATCGAAGATACAAAGGCGGCTATCGTGCTATGATCCGGACGCTGGTTACACGACATCGCCATAAACAAAACATTCTCACAGCAGGCCCTTTCGATATCACGCGATGATGTCAAACCCCGTGAGTAGCCCAATAATACGACTTTTAACAAAATCTTGGGATCATAGGCGCTTCTGCCGGTCTCATCGTTTTGATAGTTGTCATCGAAAACCGACATATCCATGCGCCTTTCCACCAGCGTATGAATGGCAAACTCTAAGGTGCCCGGCACCAACTGCTCTTCTAATGAGACCGGGATCATGATGCTTTGCTTATAATCGTAGCGTTTGTATTTGGCCATCGTTCCTCTCTAACAGATGATAAATTTGGATCTTTCCCTTTATTATTGCCTAGCATAGAACAGTCGGTATTCAAACAATTATTTTAATCGTAACGAATTTAGTTGATGGGAATAGTTGGTGGTAGATGATTAGCTTTTTCGACAGCCTCTGAGAATATCACTAAAACGGGAAACTTGTGATATCATCCACATTTTTGACGATATCACAACATTTTTATCGCCTTAATAACCTTTGATAAGTTGGAGGCATCAAAGGTTTTAAGGCGGTTCGAAAACCTGTGATACATAGCAGCAACCTGAAACTCGACCTTTCGAGCAGCGATGTTGGATATCATAAGTTTTATTAGCCTCTCAAAATTCCAGCTTTGTTGGAATCTGTAACCATAGGCTCTGCGAACATAAATGCAAAAGGCATTTATGTTTCCCGAGAATTCTCATCATAATTTCTCAATTTTAGGCATATTAGATTTTAGACAAGGCATTTTCTCTTCCGATTCCTCTTTACCGATAGCTGCCAAAATGATAGAGGTGCTGAGCCCTGAAAACTTAAAAGAAAATGCCTGTGATAGAAACCACTCATATCAATAAAAAAGCGATTTTTGCTCTTTTTCTGATTCATTTTATTGGCGATTTTTTCCAGTCTTTTATTCGGCCGCTGCTGCCGGTAATGGCGAATAAATTTGAATTGAGCCTGGCCCAGGTTGGGTTGATAACCGGGATCGCAACATTTATGGCGTTTTTAATTCAGCCCCTTTTCGGCTATCTGGCCGACCGCTATAAAACCCGGCTAATCCTGTTAGTTGGTTCGTTTGTGGGGGCGTTTTGTATTCCCATGGTAGGTCTTGCTCCTTATTTCTGGATAGTTCTTCTATTAATCGGTCTGGGTTCCATTAGCTCGGCCATTTATCATCCCACTGCAGCCGGGATGGTTTCGGTTTACGCCGGTCGGCGCACCGGATTGGCCATGTCTCTTTTCGGCCTGGGAGGTACCCTTGGTTTCACACTGGGACCCATCGTGTGTTCAGGCTACGTAACCTTCATGGGACTGCAACGCCTTCCGATTCTGACCATTTTTGGGGTGCTGGTCTTTGTGATTCTTTTCATTATGATTCCGGCGGCTGATGGTGATGGTCACCCCCGTAGTGATTTCTTCGGTACGCTGAAAGAAAGCCTCGGTGAAGTATGGAAACCGGTATTATTGATCTGGTCGATCGCTTTTTCCAGGGCTTTTGTGGAACAGTCCCTTCTGACCTTCATACCGGTGCTGACTGCAGGCGAAGGGCACTCGCTGGTGTCTGTGGGTGGCATCGTTTCCCTGTTCACAATAGGCGGATCTATAAGTGCCCTCGTCTGCGGCCACCTAGTTGATCGGATTGGTTTTAAGCCCATTTACTTTTTTTCCTTTGCGCTTTCTTCTCCCAGCCTCCTGCTGTTTATTAACGCTGACGGACGGCATATTTATCCCTTTGCACTACTGGCGGGATTTTTTATTCTAGCCACCTTATTTCCTGCAGTGGTGCTGGCTCAAAAGGTCGTCCCCAGGGGGCGATCATTGGTGTCCAGTATCATCATGGGTTTGGCCCTGGGTATAGCAGGGCTAATGATGCCCCTTACCGGTAAGATAGCAGATACATTCGGCATCCGAACGGTTTTAAACTGTGTCGGGTTCATTCCCCTGGCAGCACTCCTTCTGATACGCAATTTGCCCGAACCTGGCGAATAGATCTGATCCTTTGAGATAAATGCCTATCAACGGTATAATTTGATCTATCTTATTTTACATTTAGGATATTAAGTATATTATAGTTTGGCTTATTGTACATTTAGATACTTGTAATATCCAATAGTTTCAAGACCGAATTTGAACAACTCAAACCTCGGGTTATCTTGCCAATATCACAAGTTGGCTTTAACTACATGTATATTGAGAGAAACGCAAATATCAAGTTTTCTCAAAAAATTACAGATACTAAATGGATATATGCAACCGTATCGCATTTTTGAATCGAGTGTCAAACCAAAGCCCCGGAAAATGCGGCTTTGGGCAAATAAAAGGGGCGAATCCATAGGCTCGGATTCACCCTTCTGAGTTGTGATTAAAATTGAATATCACAAGAATTTTGGCCTTCTGATAGTTGCCCTTTGTTGGAGAAATCTGTAATTTTAAAAGGCTAATTTTTTTCAGATAAATAGCAACCACAAAATCAATGTTTCATGTAAATTATGTGTGAAAAAAATGGGACTTCGCTGGGCCCGCCTTGCTTCTTAAAAGGGTTTTCCTTAAAACCATTTTACATTTGAATTTTTATTCCCGTTATGTCCTTCTCTAAATCAAATTTAATCTTATTCCAATGTATACAGATATCCGCGAGGTCGGATTCTTTATAGGTACCCCACGGTTCTTTAGGACAGTAATTTTCAATGTCTACCACTCTATTCTTATTGATATCCTGGAAGGTAACAATGCCATAAGTTCCTTTCTGTACGCTATCAAACTTGAAAGATACGTTTCCCGCTTTTTTAAGATCAGCATGCATTCTTTCAAATTTGCATTGCGGGGGGGATAGCTCATGCTTTGCGTAATCTTTAAATTCTTCGTTTGTATACAGACATATATATATATCTCCATCATTCTGAAAGCTAACATCGCCTGATATGGTATAATTTTCTTCTGCGTATGCAACGCTAAGAAACATTATCATTGCTGCAATTATCCTTATTAATCTCATTTCGCACCTCCTTTTTTAAAAAACGATTATGTTTGACGTTTACTTCTTTAGTGAAATGACAAAGAGATAGGCTTGCAGATACTAAATGCGGTGAGTTCCCGAAGAAAAATGAGATCAATTCAGGGTTTTAAAGCGCAAACTAAACGAAATTGAATTGGAATTTGAAATGGAGGTCAGCAAGTAGCTCCATATTGAATCAATGCTATGTTAATAGAAATTTGAGGCTAAAATGTCAAATAATTATTCCCCCCTACATATTTCTTGCGAGAAAATTTAATTTCAACCCATTACTGATACATTGAGAGATTGTCGAAAAAGTCCAAAAATGGCAATTTTAGCAATTTCGCATGCAATAAAATCAATAACTTACAAGCGCCAAATTTACAATATTAGGGTTTTTCGACAATCTCTGAGAATATCACTAAAGCGGAAAACTTGTGATATCATCCACATTTAGGGTGATATTAGAACATTTTTATTCTATGGCTTCAGAAACTGCTCAAGCCGGCATATTCCTGAATCAGATAAATTATTCTTTTCAGGGCGGACTCGTCCTTATAGGCTTCGTAGCTGACCGTATAGTATTTGCCGTCCCGATTGTTCCAGATCCTGTCGAAATAATCCACGGCTGCCTTGATAAAATGTGCGTCCGCCTCGGTGGCAACCAATACGTTGGCCTCTAGATTGTAATTATTAAGGTTTCTTCTGGTAAAATTTGCAGACCCCAGAAGTAATGACGCCAACTTGCCGTGTTTTATGATCGCCAGCTTGGAGTGAAACTGTTCGCCGTGCGTATCGTACCATCTGACCATGATCTTGCCTGAAGAACGCTTGAGGAGTTCCACCGCGACCGGCCGGTTCGGAACCCCGATTTTTTCGAAGCCGAACGCATCTTTGTTCGGATCGAGAATAATCTTAATATGAGCGCCTCTCTCCGAGGCTTTAACGAGCGCTTTGATTACTTGCCGATCCGCCAAGTAAAAAAGAGCCATGTGTATTTCATCATTTGCAATCGTTTCACGGATACGAGCCAAAAGTGCTTTCTTTATCTGGTTCTCGGTAAGGAAGACGATTTTGGCATGCTCAGCTTTGGGTTCGATATTCTCATCGCGTCCTTGGGGCGGTCTATGGAGCTCACGGCCGGATAACTTGGCGACTGCCGCCTCGGCGGTATAAACATCCTGCCAGAGTTTGCCGGTTATCTTTAAAGCAACGTTCGAATGGGCGGAGCTGCCGTCATGCGGATTACCCGACGTCAGAATTACCGCTGCATTTTCTTTCTGGTCGGCCATAAAGACCTTCCGGTGATTCGCCTTGAAATTGAGCATATCGAAATAACTTCTCAACGTTACTTTCGGATTGCCCCCGGTAAACGGGTGCGGTATCAGTCCGTAGCTGCTCGAGTTCCCAAACCATTGGATAAAAGTCCGCCAAAAAGCAGAGTAGATCGGATTCGAGTCCGGTAATGCTTTAAGGTCGGTCACGATCACGTTAACACCAACACTTTTTAATTTCTCGATTTCCGTATTTATTGCCCCGCCGTAAACCGTATTGA
>JASFGZ010000280.1:0-6516 GCA_050123495.1 Desulfobacterales bacterium | reverse complement strand
TGTTAATTTGATCTCCAACGCTGACTCGGAGAGACATGCTCACTTCTTAGTCCTCGACTCAATTACATTCAGACCCTTTGTGCTCTCATGCTCAGTGAGGCGCTCACCCTGACTCCTGTGCCCTGATCTGCATTAAGCACGCAATATCGTATTTATTGAATATATCATGCTTGGTTCAGCCTAAAAGTTAATCGGTTTTGAAAAGAGACGATGAACTATAGAAACCCCAAAAAATAAAGGAATAAGTCATGGCACAGAATATTGCAGATCGAAGGGACATTGATTTTGTTCTTTATGAACAGATGGGTGCAGAAGACTTGATTAAGTTTGAAAAGTACATTGCATTCAAGAAAAAGATCTTTGATATGATCATTACCGAAGCGCGCAATTTTGCGGTTAAAGAGATCCTTCCTACATCCTCGGAGGGGGACAAGAAGGGGGTGCTGTTTGAAGATGGTCAAGTCAAAGTACCGGAGTGTTTCCACCGAATCTACCAGCTGCTGGTCGAAGGGGAGTGGACCTCTTTGACGGAAGACCCCGAGCTGGGAGGGCAAGGACTTCCACATTTGATCAGCCAGTCTGTTTACGAGTATCTGATGGGTGCCAATATTAGCTTTACTCTTTACGGGTTTGCAGGACACGGCGCAGGGAAGATGATCGAGCTTTGCGGCAAACAGAGGCAAAAGGATCTTTTTGTAAAGAAGCTATACACAGCACAGTGGCTTGGCACCATGCTGCTTACCGAACCTCAGGCCGGCTCAGACGTCGGAGCGATTACAACCATGGCGGTCAAGAACGCCGACGGAACCTATTCGATCACGGGAAACAAAATTTTTATCACCTCCGGGGAACATGACCTGGCGGAAAACATCATTCATCCGGTTTTAGCGCGCGTTGAGGGGGCAACCAAAGGAACCAAAGGGATTTCGATATTTATCGTTCCCAAGATTTGGGTGAATGATGATGGCAGTTTGGGTGAACCAAACGATGTGGTTTGTACCGGGGTTGAACAAAAGATGGGAATCCACGCTAACGCCACCTGCAGTATGACACTGGGCGGCAAAGGCAAATGCAGGGGTCTTTTACTCGGAGAGGAGAACATGGGAATGAAAATCATGTTTCATATGATGAATGAAGTCCGTCTGGAGGTAGGATTCCAGGGATTCATTCTCGCCTCCACGGCGTATCTATATGCGTTAAATTACGCCAGGGAAAGGCTCCAGGGAAAGGATCTTGAAAAAATAAAAGACCCGGCTGCTTCCCAGGTGCCGATCATTCAACATCCGGATGTACGAAGGATGCTTTTGTGGATGAAGTCACACGTGGAAGGTATGCGCAGCTTTATTTATTACGTAAAATCATGTTTTGATAGGATCGCAATTGCTTCCGATGACAATGAAAAGACACATTACGATGGCCTGATCCATCTTCTGACACCCGTTGTAAAGGCATACTGCAGCGAACGCGGCTTTGAGGTTTGCGACCTGGCAATACAGGTCTATGGCGGATACGGATACACCAGGGAATATCCTGTCGAGCAGCTTCTCAGAGATTGCAGAATCGCTTCCATTTACGAAGGAACCAACGGGATACAGGCTATGGATCTCCTGGGGCGTAAGTTGGGCATGAAAAAGGGTATGGTTTTCATGAGTTTTTTAGAAGAGATTCAGAAAGTGGTTGCGCTGGCCAGGGATAGCGCAGGGCTGAAATCTCTGGCAGCCAAAGTGGAAGTCGCCAGCAACCGGCTGGGAGAGGTTGCCTTGCACCTGGGCAAGACGGCCATGTCACCCGACCTCAAGGTGGCCTTTGTATATGCCCATCCTTTCCTTGAATCAATGGGAGATGTGACAATGGCCTGGATGCTATTGTGGCGGGCAACGGTGGCTTCTTCGAAACTGGCTGAGGGAGCAAAAAAGAAAGACATCGATTTCTATGAGGGGCAGCTCAAATCCGCCGAATTCTTTATCCATTCGATCCTTCCGGTAACAATGGGTAAAATGAACGCCATTCTCGAGTCGAATCGCGCATCTGTGGATATAACCGAAGCTGCTTTCGGAGGATAGCCTCTTTGCGCAAAACATGCAAAAAAATATTGATAATAATCTTAAATAGGGGACATCCATAATTAACAACGGTCTATGGTTCAGAGTACAAGGTACTCGGCGCAAAGCAAAAGGAAGATTTAATTTTGTGCCGACCTTAATTTATAGAATGAACACCAGAGGTTGTATACTCGACGATTTGTCTGGTGTTGAATATTAAGGAATGTGGCAGGCATTATAGACTTTGAAAAATTTGTGATTGAACTTGTTTCAGAATAGTTATGAAATAAGGTAATAATCATGGTAAGATGGTGTAGACTTTTCATAATTTTCATTTCAGCATTTTTCCAAAAAAAGATCCTTCCTACAGACATATCTACTCTTTCATTCCGAGTATGGCCACAGGAGGCTGATAAAAAATACATGAATAATGCGAGTTTTTGGACGATTACCGAAATGGGACAATTGGATTTTCTTTTTAGGACTGGCCTTTATAAGTTTTGCCGTCGTTACCATTGGTCACCATTGGTTGGCTCTCAAAAGATGGTGTACAAGAAACCATTAAAACGGTTTGAGAGGTTTCAGTTAAAATCTAAGATAATTTTCTGTGATGATAGGTGGTTGTATTTTGAACAAACTTTTTTAAAGAATGGACAATTGATAGCCAATAGTTTGATAAAAGTCATATTTAGAGGCAAAGATGGCAGTATTCCAGTTCAACAGATCCTGACCGTTTTAGGTCTTGAATTAGATCTACCTCACAGTTCACTTATTAATCATTCGGAACTAATTGATGAAACATTGATTGAATCACATGGACAGCGCTAGAGATAACTATATATCTTTATATAAAATATTGGGGTGATGGTATCTGGCACGAAACCTTTGATTACAACTTATCAAAGTTTTTTAAAGCAATAAAAATGTGATATTCATAAAAATGGGGATGATATCACGAGTTGAGGCGTTTCTTTGATAGTCTCAGAGACTGTCGAAAAAGTCCAAAAATAACAATTTTAGTAATTTCGTAATTCATATTATCAATAACTTACAAACATCAAAATTACTGATTTAGGGTTTTTCAACAGTCTCCCAAATGATCTCGGCAAAAAGTCAGTACTCTCGAAAGATTGAAAAAAGTCATTGATAGCAAAGATTCTAAATTCGCAATCGTTGATGTAAGCCCCGATCGTTGAAATTAACATCCCCAAAAAACCTGAGATATCCATTTCATAGTTACTGTAAAGTTGCAAAAGTTGTGTTGATGTATCACTTCTATTCATTTTCGGTTTCAAGCTGCATGTGGCCCGGAACAATCATCGATTCCACGATGATTTCTTTCAAAGAAAGCGCGGTGACCCCCAGTTCGTATTCCTCGCTCAGATCGTTGACTTGATCAAAGCAGTTGTGGCAGGGGGTGATCACGATTTTGGCCCCGGTTTCTCTGATCTGATCGGCCTTTACTTTTCCGGAAGCCATGCGGAAGGGTTTGTAGTCCGGCCCCATCGGCATGATACCCCCGCCCCCGCCGCAGCAGTGATTGTGTTCCCGGTTCGGCGCCATATCTCGGAAATCTTCGGCAATATAGGGTATAATTTTACGGGCATGTTCCCAGAGGCCACCGTTACGGGATACATTGCAGGGATCCTGGTAGGTAATCGGCGCTTTGATTTTTTTATGCGGATCAATCTTGATGCGACCATCCCGCAGGTATTCGTAGATCAGCTGAACATAATGAACAATCTTAACCGGCGGCTTGCCATCCGGATAGCCGGCGAGGTAGGGGCCTTCAAAGGCCAGCGAACGATAGGCGTGCCCGCATTCGGTAATCAGAATATGTTGCGCGTCTAATTCCAGTGCTTTTTCATATACATTTTTGACCTGCCTGCCGGCCAGATTCCGATTGCCCGCAAACATGGGCAAATTCGTGCAATCCCATCCAAAAGTGGGAATTGTCCAGCTTTCTTTTGCAGCCGCAAAGATAATGGCGGCGTTGGAAATGTCCTGGGGATAATAGACGGGCTCCCGCGGGTTAACGGTATACATATACCTGACGCCGGGTTGATCCACCGGGATATCCACCCCCCGGTAGTCATCTTCAACCTCCTCGACCATCCACGCGCACGTATCGACAAGTTCTTCTACGGGGATGCCCATATGGTTGCCGGTTTTGTCGCAATGATCCGAAAAGAAGGCCAGTTGTTTGGGCGTCACCCCCTGAGATTGGCAGACGCTGCGAGCGATGGCGATCAGGGTGGCGACGTCGATCCCGAATGGACAATACATCGAACAGCGCTTGCACATGGTGCATTGCAGCCAGGCGATTTCGTAGCATTTTTCCAGAAAGGCGCGATCGACTTTGCCCCTGCGCCGGATCATTTCACCCAGGGAGTGCCTGAATTTATAGGCCGGACTCAGGCGGGGATCGCGATCATTGCCGACATAGACAAAGCAGCTTTCCGCACATAACCCGCATCTTGAGCAAATGCTCATCCAGGTCCGAATGCGGGCCCCATCGTTGGCATCCAGTATTTGACGTACCCGATTCACATCAACGGGGGCATCCGTATTATCTTGAAACTCGAACTTTTTTTCGGCACTTTTCAATTTTCTAAAAATCCCAATTTATTGATTAAAAACCCGAAGCACGAAACCCGAAATTCGAAACAAATCCTAAATTCGAATGTTTAAATGTTCAAAACAATTACAACCAACTTTTTAAGAAGATTTGCCTCTATTCATATTCGGTACCGTTTAGGTCATTTGAATTTTGGTTATTCGACATTGTTTCGAATTTCGATATTCGCATTTCGAATTTGGTATTGTTTCAAAAACACTGAGACCACTATTTTGAAGTAATACTATTAGGTGTTATAAGTTACCAGGAACGTGCCCCTCGCCGTCCTCCGAGCTCGAAGCCGATAAACGCGCGGGTAAAGAAGAAAAGAATCATATGGCCGAGCTTGGTTGTCGGAATCAGGATCAAAAGGATTTCACCCAGCAAAATATGCAAAACCAGAAGCAATTCATAAGGGCCCCATTGATGAGAGGCCAAAAAACCGGTTAAAAAAGGCAATGTCGTCATGATCAACAGGGCATAATCCCATGAACTGTTTAAAATGCGAACCTCCGGTCTGCTTAGACGGCGGGCGAATAAAAAAATAGCAGAAGCGATTAAGATGAGGGTCATCCAATCCGCCAGTTCATCGGGAAGAGACCAGAGACTGATTCCGAAGGCCTCATCCCACAAGACGTTGTGGGCGGCAAGGAACAGCGGAACGGCCAATAACGATAGGTGAAAGATGAACGCAACGATGGAAAAAACCGGCTGCTGGCGCATGGATGCACTGGCCCAGGGGATCATCCAGTGAAAGATAGATCGCAGGCCCCAGCCCAGATGGAAGTGATTGTAAACAATGCGATCTTTTTTACGGCTCAAACGAAATAGGATCACGATTCGGACAAATAAGCCCCCAATAAAAAAAATGAAGGTAAACCAGAGCGCCGGACCGGTCAAAAAATCATAAATGGTGTTCCAACTTAGATGCTCGCTTGGCATGGGCTGCTTCTAACCGATAACTCCCAATTGAGGTTCTATTTTACTATTTCGATAATCTCCTTAAATTTATCGCCCTTTGCGATTTTAAGCAGTTCAAACAAAGCAATCTCGGTGCTGGTTACGCCGGCCCCCGCAGCTTTGATCTTTTCGAGACCGATTTGCTTATTTTCAAGGGCTCGGGAAGCAACCGCATCTGCGACAACCTGCACATCGTAATTCAGGTTAACTAAATCAGCAGCAGTCTGGTAAACGCAGACATGCGCTTCAACGCCGACAATTAAAATATTTTGGCGATTAACCGCTTTGAGTTCTTTCATAAACTGTTCACAGCCGCAACAACTAAAATCGAATTTGCTCACCGGTTTTTTGCCCGGCAAGAGTTCGGCGATTTCCCTTAAGGTCGGTCCCAGACCGGCCGGATTTTGTTCGGTCCAAAGGATGGGCAGTTCCAATATGAGGGCGCCTTTAACCATCTTTTTGAGATTATCCATTAAGGCCTCTTTGTTGTGCATGATGCGAACTAATATTCCCTGAACATCGATAAGCACCAGAGCCGTATCCTCGGTTGTAATCATTTAATTTCTCCCTTCCTTTACATAATATAAAATATTTAGCCCACTAATAACGGGTTATAAAAATGGCAGAGCCTCAATGACTCTGCCCGTATTTTTGTCTCATATGTAAATTTTTAATTTAGATTCAGATATATAACAACATCTTCGGTTGCAAGGCGTTATGCTTTAAGGTGTTTAACGCCCGACTGCAAGGCATTCACCTGGATCCATAAGATAGATTTAAAGATATGTCAACTGGTTATCTCATAGACCTTTTCTAAATTCTCTGAAAATGATTTGATATCTTTTCTATTGCCAAACCCAATCGGTTTCTGTTATAGACATTTTATTTTATTTCGAT
>JASFGZ010000279.1:0-6524 GCA_050123495.1 Desulfobacterales bacterium | reverse complement strand
TTGGCGTATTCGCACCATTCTTTTAACACATCGATAAAAATCTTCTTGGCATCTTCCCGGCTTTCATCACCGGGATCCTTGCCGGACAATACCCGCACGGATGAAGCACCCAGTTGATAGGCCTCGTCGATGCCGCGTTTCACATTATCAATCGCTTTTTTGCGCTCAGTGGCATCAAAGGAGTTCGGGTTTAGCTTTTGGCCCAGGATTCGCGGTTGAGTCGCATAACACACCTGCATGTGGGATACTTGCAGAAGTTTGCTGGCTTCATGACGGACCTTGACGTCTTTCATCCAACCGACTTCGACCGCGGTCCAAAAATCATCCTCGGCAATTTTTCTCAGCGTCTCCACAATCGGTCCTTGACCCGAGACGACCTCGGGAAATGCTTTGAAATGTACGATCCCCAGATGCATATATCGATAAATCGAAAAATTGTCCATATAGGCTCCTTTCTTCAATCGGGTATGGTTGCGGCAACGTAGGCGATCTTGGCCGTGTCCTCGGTCAGATCGGCGATATAATAAGCGTGCCGGAGATCCCTGCCCATGGCCAGAATTCCGTGTTCTTTCATCAGGATGCAACATGCTTCCAGATTATTTTTAATCCCATCAATGACGCAGTTTCGCAATTCCGCAGAGCCCGGGGGAAAACATTCGACGTAGGGCACATGCTTTAAATTCACCTGGGCCGAAATAGTGGCCAGCGGCAGGGATCGGGCCTTGTTTGAATAGGCGGTGGCATAAGGCGGATGGACATGCGCAATACCACCGATATCGGGTTTCAGGCTGTAGGCCGCCAGATGAAAGCCGGTCTCTTTCGATCCTTTTAAGCCTTTCGCGGATTCGATGGTATCGCCTGCCAGGTTAACAAGGATATGTTCTTCGGGCTGAACCTCTTCTAACGAGATACCGGTTGGGGTGATCAACACGGTATCGGTCTCCGGAAGGCGGAGACTTAGATTTCCGCCGGTGCCGCCGACCAAATGCCGCCGAAATGCGCGATGCGAAAATTCGGTTAACTGTTTGCGGTAATAATCGGTGTCGTTCATTTGCTCTCCTGATTGAAAAGGTGTAGAAATCTGCTCACACATGTATCTGCAAATTCCGGGTCATTGATGTGGGCATCAATTTCCCTGAGCGGAATCGCGGGGTCCAGATTCTGCTTCAAGGCCTTGAGGAGCAGTGAACCCCCCACGGGATCATATAAGGGCCCCCCTTTACTTCCGTAAACGGATGCGCCTTTGAGCGGAATCAATATTTCTGTATTTCCTTTGGCCTGGTTTAAGCGCTCCGCCATTACTTTGCCGACTTTTGACATTTCCAGACGCGAGGTTTTCACGTTGGCATTATGGGGGTTATGAAAATATGTTTTGCGCTGCCTGAGTCGCGGCGGAATGGATTCTCTGGGCCCAAAACACAAGTATTCCATTGCCCCCGTGGATACGACCTGAGGGATTCCGGCGCGCGCTGCCGCCTGCAGGCGCCCGGGGCGAACCGGGACATAGGCGCCGGCTGCGACGACTTCTTCGGTTAATTCATGCGGCGTTAAATCCACCACCCCTTGAAATACCCCATCTTCGATCAGCTCTTCCATGGCCGTGCCGCCGGCACCGGAAGCATGGAACGCAATCACATGAAACCCTTTTTTACGAAGCGAGGTCGAAATACGTTGAACGGCTTTTTCCGTGTTCCCGAGGGCACTGATGGCAATATTTTTTTCTTTGTGATGCAATGAAATTTTCTCGCCTTTTTCAACCATGCCGATCAAAGCTGCTACCGCATTGGTCAGAATGGATCGACTCACAAGATTGGGACCGCCGACCAGGTCTGCCACCGAAAACATCACCCCAATATCCTTGTGCCCGATGTAAGGTCGAATGTTTCCGGATGCCACGGTCGAGACCAGAAATTTCGGAAATCCAATCGGCAGGCTTTTCATCGCCATGGAGGCAATGGCAGTGCCCTGGTTGCCCCCGATGCCGATGACGCCGTCGAGTTGGTCAGCTTTTAGCAGCGCTTGCAGTGCTTTGACAGCGCCGCGGCCCATTGCGATCATAATTTGATCGCGTTGCATGGTGTCAACAAGTTCTGCCAATTTCCACCCGGCAAGCCGGGCGACGTGTTTATTGCTGAAATCAAACCGAGCCGACGGCGGCGTCATGGGGCCCACATCGATAACGACCGGATCGACCCCGCGTTCCTTGATCAGGGACCTCATAAAAGAAACCTCGGCCCCTTTGGTGTCACATGTCGCAATAATGGCGATGTGGTTATTCGGCATAGCGTGACGTTCCAATCGACGGATTGCCGGGACAACCCGTCGATTTTACAATTCAGTCTCGGCGCTAAGCCCTGTTGGTAAAAAGCCTGGCCTCATCCGGGACTTTGATATCAAACTTCTTGACTTCTTCCAAAAAGGCTGCCAGCGCTTTTCCGGCCGCCTGAAAGTATTTCTCACCTTTTTCCTTGCTACCCGCAAACGGGTCGCCGATGGTGGCCGTATCGCTGTATTCATGATGCTCCATGGGCACCCAGATATTCTCCGATCCCAAAAACATGACATTGCCGGTTCCGTCTTTTTTGGAGAACTTATCTCCCATAAAGGCCGGGGCATGGGTCCGGTCTTTCTGAGCTTTGTCCATATCGATCAGGGTCTCATCCCAGGCCCAAACGGTGGCGGTTTCGAGCTCGCCGGCATGCCATCCGGGTGTGTCTTCTGGCGGACCTGTCATAATTCCCTCGACGATCGACATACTGCGCTCGGTGGGAGTTTTGTACCAGCAGACAAAGCAGCCGGTTTCATAACGCAGCTTTCTGAGGATCTCGTCGATGACCTTGGAGTTACTCCCATGGTGGGTAACAAACACGATCTTGTTGTAGCCGTGATAGATCATGCTCATCGCCAGATCATAGACAACGGCGCGATAGGTGCTTCCAGATAAGGTCATCGTACCGCTTCCCTTTCCGGGCTCTCCCATGTGATGGGGAGAGTAGCCGACCGGAATAATGGGGGTATACAGGGTATCGGCCAGCGGCGCCGCAACCTGGACCACTCCCATCGTGGTGACCGTATCCGTACCGGAGATCACGTGGGCACCGTGTTTTTCACAGCTCCCCATGGGAATCATGATCGTATCGTTGGTTTGCATGTGCGCGTTGATTTCATCATAACTCTTTTCAAACGTGCTGTAACTTTCTCTTCTTGGCATTTTTCATCTCCTTATTTTCTTAAATCGATGTTGAATAACGATTAACCTTAAACTGTGAAAATTTTACTTTTCGTAATAGAAAACCTTTGATAGGCCACTTATTCGGCATTCTGAGTTAGGGTCTGTTTGAGCGTCGATTCCCGGGGCATGAGCCTGGTTTTAAACCACTGAATTCGGTCAAAAGTATTGCCGGAAATCAGATCGATCAACATTTGCATGGCCCCAACTCCGATTCCATATCGCGGGATCTGCACGGTTGTAAGGGCCGGTTGGACGAAAGCACAGAGGGCGACATCATCAAATCCGACGACGGCAACATCATCCGGCACCGTCAAACCTAGCTTTCTGGCCGCATGCAAGCTGCCGAAAGCCATCATATCGTTACTGGCAAAAATCGCGGTCGGTCGATCTTTCTGGCTCAAAAGCGCCGTGGCCACCGTATACCCGCTTTCAGGCGTTAAATCTCCCCATTTCAACCGGTTCTTTTTCAGCGGACAACCATTTCGCGCCAGAGCACTTTCGTAACCTTTGAGGCGATCAATCATGGTCGCAGAATTTTTAGGTCCTCCGATAAATGCAATCTTACGATGCCCTAAATCAATCAAATGTTGAATCGCTTCGGCAGCTCCGCCAATGTTATCCACCAGCGCGGCTGGAAAATTAACTTCATGTCGGCCGATGACGACGACCCGCTCGCGAAGCTCATTGAGTGCCGAAAGGGTCGCATTTTCGTGGATGATGCCACCACTAAAAATGACGCCATCCACAATTTTTTCCCGGAGCAGATGAATCGACTTAATAATTCGTTCCTGTTTCCGGTCGGTATTTTGCAGCAGAATGTTATAACCCTTTTCATCGGCGACATCCTGAATTCCTCTGACAATTTCCGCGTAGTAAGGATTTGAAATATCCGGTATAATGACACCGATGGTCATGGTCCGCTTCATTTGCAGACCCCGGGCAAGGGCATTCGGGCGGTAATCCAACTTCCGGACCGCCGCTAAAACACGTGCGCGCGTTTGCGGACGCACCTTGTGCTTACTGTCGTTAAGCACCCGGGAAACGGTTGCGATGGAAACCTTCGCTCGCTTAGCAACATCTTGAATGTTGGCCACGATTATCTCCATAATCTCATGGAAAACGTTTACATTTTCCTATGCAAATCAAACCCACTTGTCAATACCTGATTGGGTCAACAACGAAATAATTTCGATAAAAATTAGGTGTCACTATGAAATTGGTGGGTTAACGTACAGACCAATGCTGCACAAGGTAAAGTTCCTCTTTATGCCTGAATGAAAATCTTGACACCTTTGCACAAGTGGTTAATTAACATATTAAATTAAACTTTATAGCGGTGAGAATATGGATAAGATTCAAAAAGCTGATCAATCTTTGTATGATGGTTATTATGGAAAAATTTTAAGCGGTGATTATAGTGACCGGCTTAAGAAACATTTAGCGCAATACATCGAACGTATTCGCGCATATGATGAATTAGGAAGCCCGACGATACCCTATATAGCGGCATGGCAGGAAAAACAAAATATTATTTGGTATGAATATGTCAGCAAGCAATTTATCAAGCTTTTAGGATGTGAATACGCGGATGCACCGCAATGTTTCAAGCGTAGTATTGTTGAACGGCATCGATATGTCAAAAAAGAGAGTGATATGCGTCCCCATCAGGAGATACTCAAAGGCAATCAAGTTGATGGCCGTAAATACGAATTAAGAGAAGAGGCCCAAAATAGAGGAACAACCGATGCGGTTTATAAAATCTCAACCGATGGGGGGCAGACCTATTGGTTGAAAGATCAGGCTGTATTGGAGCACTTCAAATCTGATCGTATTATCATATCCTTAGGAAATCTGTGTATTGTTACAAAAGAAATGGAGGCCGAGGAGCATCTCAAACAAACTCAAGAAGCATTGAAGAAAAGTGAGCAAAATTACCGAACGCAAGCGATACATGACAATTTAACAGGCCTTTATAATACCCGCTATCTCTATTCCGCATTGTCCGACCTGATCGAGAAAAGTAAATTATCAAAGGGGTCTTTTTCGCTGGTATTTATGGATATTGACAATTTTAAGACCGTTGTTGATACCCATGGACATCTTAATGCAAGCCAAACGCTTCAGGAAATTGGCATGACGATCAAAAAAACGCTAAAAGGCCCGGGATACGGGGTTGCATATGGAGGGGATGAGTTTGTGCTGGTGTTACCCGGTCTCAAAAAGCAGCAGGCTATGGAAACAGCCGAAACAGTCCGCGCGCGAATTAAAGAAACGATTTACCTTCAAAACGCAGGCCTAAAAGTTCAGGTCAGCGCAAGTTTAGGCGTATCAACATACCCTGATGATGCCGGAACGCTAACCGAGCTGCTGGCACTGGCAGATCAAGCAATGTTTAGTGTAAAAGAAAGAGGAAAAGACCTCGTTTGCGGTATTTTCTATGAAACAACAGGAGGAGAAAAAACCAAAAAGATCATCTCTTACGACTGTAATAAATAAGCGTTAATCTCTCTGAATCAGATTTCGAAAAAAACGAATAGCGTCGGCGCTCGCCCAGTCCCTTGGGCCGATGACTTTTTCCACAAGTATCCTGTCTTTATCAATGATAAAGCTTTCGGGGACACCGGTTGTCCGATAAAGAGCCATTATGGTCCCCTTCGCATCCAAAAGCACCGGGAAGCTCAGTTTGTGCTTTTTCATAAACGGGAGCACATCTTGCGCTCCCGATTCGTCAATACTGACCGCTAAAATTTCAAAATCCTCATCCTTCAGCTCTTGATAGAGCTTTTCCATGGACGGCATCTCTTCCACACAAGGGGGACACCATGTGGCCCAGATATTGAGGAGGACCACTTTGCCCCTGAAATCCGTCAGGCCGACCATTTGGCCGTCCGGGTCAGGCAAGGTGAAATTCGGCGCAGGCAGGCCGTTTGCAAGTCCCGACCCGTCTGTCTGATGGGAAAAAAAATCTTTGGTTTGAAGCAGGATTAGAATTCCAATAAGGATAACAATCAGAACAATAATCACCACAGACTGTAGGTTGGTCTTTTGATCTTTCTGGATTTCTTTCGCATTCATGGGTTTAAACTCTTAACATTTCAGATATTTTAGCCTGGGTGAATTCTGAGTCAACTTATAAACTAATATATGTCCTTTAAATATTTGCCGCCGAGCCTTTTTCTGCATTTTGCTGTCGATCAATCCACTCCATAATCAATGCCACTATAAATGCCACCTCCTTTTCATTCAACGCCCTGCCCTGCTCGATTGCATGCCACTTTTGAATGCATTTACG
>JASFGZ010000278.1:0-6530 GCA_050123495.1 Desulfobacterales bacterium | reverse complement strand
AGAGAAATTGCCCAGGAGTTAAAAAAGTGGATCCAACAAGGAGGGTTTTTAATAACTCGTCCAGTGGAAACGTTACCTGATGTTGGTTCTGGAGTAACTATGAATCCATTCAAAGAACGTCCGGTAAAAAAACCTGCATTGAAAAGACATTTTAGGTTGTAGATTAGACCGAAGCGTAAAAATATCCACTCATTATGTCATATATTTGTTCTGATAGTCTTTTTATAAATTGGTCGCAAAGTATTGCTATAAATCGCCACCACGCAACTCTAATTCTGCCACCGTTATTCAATAAAGTAATCACAAGAATTCCGTAAAAATCGTCACCTGTGATTTGATGGGTTTCGCTGCAAATTTTGGAGGTATTGAAACTTGAGCTTGTAATATCAAACCTTCTTTAGTGAAGAGTCGTTTTTATCGGTATCCGAAAATCTGTATTCTCCGGTGGTAAAACTGCTTGCTCTGAGCGAAGTGTTCCAGTAGGAACCCAATCATAGGGAATTGGTTGCGCCCGAAATACCCAATTACTCATACTGCCGCCGCTTTCTACATCGTGGTCTGCCCATCTCCCAAAAATAGGATTGATATATTCCCAGACGATCTCACCTTTCTCAGTTACTTGAAAGAGACGGCCGTACATGCCTTCGCATATCAGGGTATTGCCGTTCGGCAATCGGCGGGCACTGCTGATAAAAGAACTGAAAAAATGCCAAAAAGGCAATCCACCTGATGAAGCATCGTATTGCCAGACGATTTCCTGGGTTATCGGGTCGATCTCAAGTACCCGCGAACCGGGGAACATATTGAGGTAAATAGGCGGAATTCCTGCAGCACCCTGATTGTCGAAAACCAGCACATTACCCTCACCGGGCAATCCTTCTGGAATAATATGGGCATCATGCTGACCACAAATAGAATCCACAGCCCGGGGGAAGCGGCCCACAAAAGATCTCTTGGAATTATCATAAGACCCTGGATATTCCGGACCCATCCGCCATACAACTTTACCGCTCCTTTTTTCAATGATGGCCATAAAACAGCCTTCTCTTGAGTCGATCATAATGTTGTCCGGATGGAATCTCTCATCACCCTGCTTGAACCATCGGTTCGGGCCTAACGGTGCCATATCGTTGATTACAAAAATGCTGGATCTGGGGCGTGATTTTTTACTCAGCAAGAGCTCCTTTTTCTCTCCTATAAATCCCAATTCCTCAATATGCTCTGAAGATACCCACTTCCAAACGATATCACCCTCTCTTGATATTTCATATATTACCTGATCACTGATGGATTCATCTGATATGTCCGGGATTGTGATTTCTGTAAAAGCCACGATTAAAACATTACCGTTCGGCAAAGGGGACAAATCATGATTCTGTCTAGCTTTTCCACCGGGAGCCTTTTCCCCCCACTCCCAGATGATATTCGCATCCCAATCAACGATCAAAAGATTCTCACATGAATATATCTCAGGCTCTTTTTGACAAATGATGTGACCACGTTTTCCGTCATTTATTTCGGGATCTATCATCTCAACCGGAAATCCCGTATATGGCCATGTATGGACAAAGTTACCATTCATATCAATTAAAAAAGAGCGTCCATCCCTGCCATCGTAGAGAACATACGAATTATAGGTTTTGTCGGGGTTATATATTGTTGTACCAGTTGGAAAAATTGACGGTGGCATTGTTTAAATCTCCTATTATCGGGGCGACCACAAAACCATTCTGGGTTTTTGCCCCGGTTCTTGGGCCAGATCTTCAAGTCGCTCATTGTGAGTCAACGACCACCTGCAAAGCGGGTGGCTTGGATTTTACCGCCATAGGCGGGAAAAGACAGGGGCGCGAAGTGCCCCATTCGTTGCGGGTGGAACCGGGTGCGGGTCAATGACCAGCCCGCTCTATGAGCGGGATGGTTTGGATTTCCGGCCATAGGGCGGAAATCCAAGCGAACGTCAGTTCGCAAACATTGCGTTTGTGACTGGATGCGACGCATCTGGTCACAAACAACCACCCGGTTTGGAAAACCCAATCACATTGGCCATGCAATGCTTTGCGCGGGTCGGCTCTAAACTCTCCTATTAGCATTATCACTTAACCAACTGAGCCTCAAGCAATCAATATTTGATTATGATTGTAATCTATTTTTGTTTTTTATAAGCTGAGACGACCAGACCTATTTAATTAAATAAAAACCATCCAGGAATGTTTATTATGGGATATCCAACTGTTTATCCAACGGGGACAACCGTCTATGAGCCTGAAAAATGTTGGAATGGTTATACTGTTTTTCAGGCCAAGGATGTAGGGGCAACCATTATTGATATGAACGGCAATATTGTCAGGCAGATTCAACGCCTCCACGGTTTTCCAAACAAGCTCATGCCAGGCGGCATCTTGATGGGAAATAGCGGTCGACGCAATAAAAAATATGGCTATCAAGACGTCAAAGACCTGATACAGATGGATTGGGATGGACGCGTAATGTGGCAATTCAACCGCTACGAATATATCGAGGATCCCGGCGCCCCCCCCCAATGGATGGCCAGACAACATCACGATTTTCAGCGTGAAGGAAATCCTGTCGGTTACTATGTTCCGGGCATGGAGCCCCGCATCAATGGGGGCAACACCTTAATTCTTTGTCACAAAAACCTTCACAATCGGGTTATTACGGACAAAGAGTTACTGGACGATACGATCATCGAGGTCGACTGGAATGGCAACATCGTCTGGGAATGGATATGCAGCGAGCACTTTGACGAATTTGGATTCGATCCACAATCGTTGAATACCTTGTATCGACACCCGAATATACATGCGGATACCGGCGGGGGTATTGCCGATTGGAATCATATCAATTCAATGTCCATGCTGGGACCCAACAGATGGTTTGACAAAGGAGATTCACGTTTTCATCCTGATAATATCATCTGGTCGAGCCGACAAACCAACATTCTGGCTGTTACGGACAAAAAAACCGGCGCGGTGGTCTGGCACATCGGACCCAATTACGATGCAACGGCAGCTTTGAGAAATCTGGGTTGGATGATCGGGCCCCATCATGCCCACATGATCCCACGGGGCTTGCCGGGCGAAGGAAATATATTGGTTTTTGATAACGGAGGCTGGGCCGGTTACGGTGCACCCAATCCAGGTGCGCCAACAGGATTTAACAATGCTTTACGCGATAGTTCCCGGGTATTGGAAATCGACCCGCAAACTCTGGAAATTGTCTGGCAATATACGCCCAAGGAGGCCGGATTTGTTCCCCTGGCAGATAATTACAAATTTTACAGCGGGTACATAAGCTCGGCCCAACGACTGCCCAATGGCAATACCTTTATTACCGAGGGAGCGGACGGTAGGCTTTTTGAAATCACACCGGATTACCAGCTGGTTTGGGAATATATGAGTCCTTTTTTCGCCCTCAAGGAGAACACTAATTATCTCTACCGCGCCTATCGTTACCCATACGAATGGATACCACAATTAGACAAGCCCCAGGAGGTACCCCTCAAAAAAATGGATTGCGCCACCTTTAGGATCCCTGGGTCGATCGAAACCGAACCCCAAAATGTCTCTGTTTTCGAGCAGGGCGATGATTTTGAAGAATCGGCTCAGATATGTATTTTAGCACCTGACAAAACTGAAACATGAAATGCGCGTTTCAGACTCGGATTTTCATTCAATCTCTGCCCGCAATGATATTGCCATTTAGCTAAACCGCTTTTTTTGTTTCAGATAATTGTGGTATGCGGCAGGGCTTTTTGTCTGCCACTGAGCGCGGTCGCAATGGATGAATTAGTTTTTTCTTGACAAGCAGAATCTAGTCAGAGATATATAGCCTATAACCCACCTAAATAAAAAGAAAAAACAGAAAATGATTTTCATGCATCTGTCAAAGCACAGCATTTGTTAACCTTAAAAGAGGAGGCGTGAAAGATGAAAAAAGGATCATTATTGGTCAGCGCGGTTGCTATATGTGTGATACTCGCTCCGGTTATGGGTCTGGCTGAAGATTGGTCGCCTAAGGGATCGATCAAACTTCATGTCGGTTTTGGTGCCGGGGGATCCACCGACACTTTGGGGCGAATCGTTGCAGCCAAGGTCGAAGAAAATACGAACTGGAATATTGTGGTGGAGAACAAACCCGGTGGGGGCGGTGTGGCTATGTTATCGAGTCTCATGAATGCGAAGCCCGATGGTCAGATACTTGGACTGGCTGTGAATGTGCCCATTCTCCTGAATTTGGCCAAACGAGGCGACAAACTGCCGTTCAAAATCGATACCTTCGACTACATTGGTACCATTACCAAAGGAGAAGTGGCCCTAGTAGCGAAAGCGGATGCGCCCTTTAACGATATCGACAGCTTTATTAAGCTGGCAAAAACGAAAAAGTTGGCTCTCGCGTTTGATGCCATGCCGCAACAGATGATTATGTCCGCCGTCAAAAATCAAGCCGGTGTTGATTTCAAATTCGTCAAACACAAAAGCGGTGCAGAGCAGATCCAGAGCATTCTGGGCGGCCATGTGGATGCCGGCTGTCCCGCAGGTGCTCATATCAAATATCTCGAAAACGGTGATCTTAAAATGATTGTGGCCTTTGGCAAGGAACGTTTTAGCTACGCGCCTGAGACCAAAACCCTCATCGAGACCGGATACAATTTTTACCTCGATCCATATTATTATCTGGTCGCTCCCAAAGGATTGCCCGCTAATGTAAAAGCCACCTTAGCCGATGTTTTCGACAAGGCAATCCATTCGGACAAAGTCAAAACCGCCATTTCAAATACCCTGAAGGCTCAGCCCTATAATTTAGGGCCGGATGGCACCTATAAAATGCTCTCGGACGGTGTAAAGGATGTAAAGATCCTTATCGATGCCGGGCAATAAATTCTTCGCAATCATTCACGGGTTCAAGGTTCACGCGCGCTGAATCGCTCAAACCTCAGAAGCAAAACCTTGAACCCGTGAACGCTGAAAAAACGATCCTCGAATTGTCTCCGCGGAACTCGTAACGCGAGGTCGTTGTATCCCAAATCAGGAGCGTTCGAATGACACTCAATCGCCTATCAGGACTCGTTGTTGCCGTTCTGGGAGCCATCGTGGTGTTATGGATTATTCCCCGGCATACCGAAACGGTGGCTTCCGGATGGCTGGAACCGGCGACGCTGCCCATCATCACAACCGTCGTTGTGATCATAGCGAGCATCGTACATTTCCTTTTTCCTACCGGAACGGCCGAATTTGATGTGCCGCTTGCCCTGCGTGCAGGTTTGTTTTTTGTGATCTCCTTTATCGGCCTTTATGTGATGCACCTCGCCGGGTTTCTGGTTGCTGCACCGCTTCTAGTGATGGTCCTTATGCTAGTGGTCGGGGAGCGCCGGCCGCTCTGGTTGTTCACAGGTATTGTGTTGATACCTTTGGCCATGTGGAGTTCCATCGTACTGGTGCTGAAACGGCCCCTTCCATAAAAGACAACGGTTAGTGATATGATTGATTTCAGCATCGTCCTGGCGGGTCTTGCTGATGCATTTACCCTGTATAATATGTTTTTCGTTCTATTTGGGGTGATCCTGGGACAACTCGTGGGGGCCCTGCCCGGCGTGGGGCCGGTGATGGCCATGGCCATCGCGATTCCGTTTACCTTTACCCTCAATCCCCTCACGGCCATCGCCTTTTTGGTCGGGGTCAATAAAGGCGGTCTGGTCGGTGGCGCCATTCCCGCCATTTTGATCAACACCCCCGGAACGCCGGATGCCGCCGCCACTACCTTGGATGGTTTTCCGCTGACCCAAAAAGGAAAATCGGAAAAAGCGACCAAGATGGCGCTCTATTCGTCCATCACCGGTGATGCCTTCAGTGATATCGTCCTTTTTACCGTCTCCCCACTGATAGCTGCAGTGGCTTTGAAGATGGGTCCCCTGGAAATATTTGGCCTCATGGTATTTGCTTTCTCGGTCATCGCCGGGCTGGTGGGTGATTCCATGGCCAAAGGCATCACTTCAACGGCCCTGGGTCTGTTGTGTGCAACTGTGGGATTGGATCCGGAACACAGCTCACCACGCTTTATTTTCGGACTCTTCGAACTCTATGACGGGCTGCCGCTGGTATCGGTGGCACTGGGTATGCTGGCCGTGCCCGAAATATTTCGCCGGCTGTCACAGATTCGAGGTGAGATCAGTTCGGCCGTCGAATTTCCCAAAACACAAAAAAAGGAAGATCGCCGGGTCAGCTGGGTCGAGTATTGGTCCTGCCGTTATACCCTGTTGAGAGGTTCGGTGATCGGAACCATCATGGGAGCAATCCCGGGGCTCGATTCTTCAGCCGCGGCGTTTATGACCTATGCAACGACCAAACAGATATCGAAGGATCCGGATAGTTTCGGCAAAGGCAACATTCATGGCGTTGCAGCCACGGAATCGGCCAACAGCTCGGTTTCGGGAGCCAATTTGATCCCGATGCTGACCCTGGGCATACCCGGCAACATTGCCGCGGCACTGATTATCACCGCTCTGATGATTC
>JASFGZ010000277.1:0-6539 GCA_050123495.1 Desulfobacterales bacterium | reverse complement strand
CATGCACCTGGTAACCACCGGACCGCCATCGATTTTAAGCTTCATCCCGAGCAAGAGCCCCAATCCACGCACATCCTCAATAATTGCATATTGATCTTTCAGTTCGAACAACTTGTCTTTAAAATAGACGCCGGTCTCATTTCCGTTTTCAATTATTTTATCTTCAATGAGAATTTTGCAAACTTCCAACGCAGCTGCAGTAACGATGGGCGTACCGCCAAATGTGGATGCATGTGAGCCGGGTCCAAAAGCAGCGGCGACCTGTTCTTTGGCCAACATCGCCCCAATGGGCAATCCATTGGCCAGCGCCTTGGCCAATGTCATGATATCCGGTTCAACCCCGAAGTGCTGGTAGGCAAAAAGGCGCCCGGTGCGACCCATTCCGGTCTGAATTTCATCAAAAATCATCAGGATGCCGGTGTCGTCACAAATTTGTCGGACTGCTTTCAGATAATTTTCGTCCGGACAGCGAACGCCGCCTTCTCCCTGAACGGGTTCCAGCATGACGGCACAGGTGGCGGATCCGATGGCAGACCGCAGAGCCGCTGCATCGTTAAAGGGCACAAAATCAAAGCCCTCCAGAACCGGGTCGAATCCCTTTCTCACTTTTTCCTGGCCGGTCGCAGACAGGGTGCCCAGGGTGCGTCCGTGAAATGAGCGCTCCATGGTAATGATTCGGAAGCGATGCGCTTCATCCTGTTCCTTGAAATACCTTCTGGCGAGCTTGATGGCGGCCTCATTGGCTTCGGCCCCGCTGTTGCCAAAAAAAACGCGATCCGCAAAACTATTTTCAACCAGCCAGGCAGCCAACGCGACCTGTGGAAGGGTATAGTACAAATTGGAAACATGCAAAAGCGTTTCAGCCTGCAGCGCAATGGCTTTCTGAATCCTGGGATGGGCATGGCCCAGATTACAGACTGCAATTCCAGCTACAAAATCCGTGTAGACGCGTCCCTGGGTATCCCAAAGCTTACATCCACTCCCCTTTTCAAAGGCGACCGGAAATCTTTTATAGGTGGCCGCCATCACCCGATCGGCGCGCTGCATTATTTCAGCAGTCATCCTGTCACCTCCGTGCCAATTCCGCTGTCCGTAAACAATTCCAAGAGGATTGCATGCCGTTTGGTTCCATTTATAATTTGAACTTTTTCAACGCCATTTTCCAGAGCGCTCAAACCAAACTCAATTTTGGGAATCATTCCACCGGAAATACGCTTATCTGCGATCATCTTTTTTATCTTCTGGGCGTCGATTGAACTGATCAGATCTCCCGCTGTGTCTAAAACCCCATCGACATCGGTAAGTAAAATAAGGCGTCCGGCTTTAAGGGCTATGGCAATTTGACTGGCGACAAGATCCGCATTGATATTGTAAGTTTCTCCGGCTTCTCCGGCACCTACCGGTGCAATAATGGGTATAAATCCCTGCTGGGTAAGCTTTTCAATAATATCGGAATCAATCCGGGTGACCTCCCCTACCAGGCCCGCATCAATGATTTCTGTCGGCTTATTGCTATCCTCCTGGTGCAGGATCTGAAGCTTTTTCGCTTGAATCAACCCACCGTCCTTGCCGCTGAGACCAACGGCTTTGCCGCCTTGCTGATTGATCTGATGAACGATGGCTTTGTTCACTTTGCCGCCTAAAACCATTTCAACAACATCCATTGTGGGTTCATCGGTCAGACGCATACCGCGCACGAATTTTGACCTGATGCCCATCTGATCCAGAACCAGATTGATCTGAGGTCCCCCGCCGTGCACGACGACCGGATTTAGACCGATAAATCTTAACAGCGTAATGTCTCGGGCAAAATCCTGCTTTAGCTGCTCATCCACCATCGCATGCCCGCCGTATTTAATCACGATGGTCATGCCGTAAAAGCGACGAATATACGGTAAGGCCTCGATGAGGATATCCGCCACACTGGAAGTCATATCACAAGAATCTTTCGCCATGGTCTCATTATACCTACCTAAAACGAAGTGCGCTTACTCACAGAATATACCGACTCAAATCCTCGTCGTCCTTAATATCCTTTAATTTGGATTCAACATAATTTTTGTCGATCACCAGGCGCTGATTTTTCATATCCGGCGCATCAAAAAGAGGGTCTTCCAGCAAACGCTCCATAATCGTATGAAGCCTGCGCGCGCCGATGTTCTCGGTGCGGTTATTAACTTCCTCTGCAATTCTGGCGATCGCTTCAACCGCATCATCTTCAAAGACCGCGTCGACCCCTTCGGTCCTCAACAGAGCGATATATTGAAGCAGAAGTGCATTTTTCGGTTCCGTCAGGATTCTAACAAACTCTTTTCTTCCTAAAGCATCAAGCTCAACGCGAATTGGAAAGCGGCCCTGCAACTCAGGGATTAAATCCGATGGTTTAACCATATGAAATGCCCCAGATGCAATAAACAATATATGATCGGTCTTGACCGGACCATATTTCGTCGTGACCGTACTCCCCTCAACAATGGGTAAAAGATCTCTCTGCACGCCCTCCCGGGAAACATCCGGACCGTGGGTACTATTTCTTCCTGCAATTTTGTCTATTTCGTCCAGAAAAATTATCCCGGATTGTTCAACCTTCTTGATGGCCTGCTTGACGACTTTATCCATATCGACTAATCCCTGAGCTTCCTCCTGGGCCAGAATCTCCATGGCCTCCGGCACCTTTATCTTCCGCCGCTTGGTCCCTTTGGGAAATACGCTGCCCAGCATATCTTTAAAATTAATCCCCATCTCCTCCATGCCGACATTGGAGAAAATTTCTACCATGGGCATGCTGCGGTCAGCAACGTCGAGATCCACATATCGATTATCCAGTTTGCCCTGGCGCAGCATGTTGCGAAGCTTTTCCCGGGTTGATGAGGATTCTTCGGTTCCTGAAGTGACCAGCTCGAACTGAACCTCTTTTGTGTCTTCTTTCCGTGTTGTCGGTGATGCGCCTGATTTTGGCAGCAGAAGATCCAGCATGCGCTCTTCAGCAACCTGCCATGCTTTGCCTTTAACCGCTTCCTGCGCTCTTGCCTTCAGCGTATTTATCGTCAGCTCAAGAAGATCTCTTACCATTGACTCAACATCCCGCCCAACATACCCAACCTCGGTGAACTTGGAAGCTTCGACTTTTGAAAAGGGTGAATCCGTAAGTCGGGACAACCGCCTGGCAATTTCCGTCTTGCCCACTCCGGTGGGACCGATAACAATGATATTTTTGGGAGCAATTTCATCGCGCAGCTCCTCGGGAACCTGTTGCCGGCGCCATCGATTTCTTAACGCAATCGCAACGGAGCGTTTGGCTTTGTCTTGGCCGATAATATATTTATTAAGCTCTTTTACAACCTGAGAGGGTTTCAAAGGATTCATATTTTCCACATCCGTTAAAGCTCTTCAACTGTAATTCTATCGTTGGTATAGATACAAATAGATGCTGCAATCTTCATTGCCGCCTCTACAATTCCGCGGGCATTCAAATCTGTGTGTTCGAGGAGAGCGACTGCCGCTGCCTGGGCACCAACGCCTCCGGACCCTATCCCGATGACAGATTCATCAGGCTCAATGACATCGCCATTGCCTGAAATGAGATACATCGACTCCTCATCTACAGCAATCATGAGCGCCTCGAGATGTCTAAGATATTTATCGGTTCGCCAGTCCCGTGCCAGTTCAACAGCCGCTCGAGTTAGATTCCCATTGTAGCGTTCAAGCTTCTTTTCCAGACGTTCAGAAAGATTCAAGGCGTCGGCGGTAGCGCCTGCAAAACCAACAATAATTTTTTCTTGATAAATTTTTCTGACCTTCTTGGCGCTATGCTTAATGATGGTTTCCTTTAACGTGACCTGCCCATCACCGGCTACCGCCGCTTTTCCTTTGTGCCGTACCGCTAATATAGTCGTACCATGCAACTTCATAGTTTAATAGGCTCCAATTTTTTATTTCCTGGGATGCGCTTTGTCATATGTCTCCATCAGCCGGTCAATGCTCACATGGGTATACTTCTGGGTTGTTGAAAGACTTTTGTGACCCAGAAGTTCTTGTACCACCCTTAAATCGGCTCCCGCATCCAGCATATGCGTGGCGAAGCTATGCCGTAATGCATGGGGTGAAACCGTTGTCAGAAGACCGACGGCGTCAACCAGATTTCTTAAAATTCTGGCAATCGAACGGACGGTCAACCGTTTGTTGTATTTGTTCAAAAATAAGGCACCGTTCTCCAACGCCTCGGCACCGATCTGCCTGTCTAAATGCTCCCAATACGCTTTTATCGCCTCCAGAGCCCTCTGACCGACGGGTATCATTCGTTGTTTATTGCCTTTTCCCAAAACGCGAACAACCGCAGCTTCAAAATCAACATCAGAATAATTCATGCCCGCAAGCTCCGATACGCGAATCCCACTGGAGTAAAGGGTTTCAAAAATTGCCCGATTCCTTAAACCCAGCAGCGAATCGGTCTGGATTGAATCGAGGAGTCGGAACATTTCATCAACCGAAAGATAGACTGGAATGGTTTTATCCTGTTTCGGGGTAAGGACCAACTCAGCCGGGTTTTCTGAAATTAATCCTCGCTTCAACAGGAACCTGAAAAAAGATCGGATCGCTGACAGCTTGCGGGCAATGGTTGTTTTTTTGTTCTGGCAGTGTAAAAAACCCAGGTAGCCCCTGATTTGTATCCCGTCAATTTGTGAATGCGAGACTGTGCGCGCGCGTTTTTTGCGGCCATCACCTGCTTGGGATTGACCCATATAGGAAAAAAAGTCTTCCAAATCCTTCCGGTAAGCTCGGATCGTTTGATCTGAATAGTCCTTTTCAGCGGCAAGGGATTCTAAGAACAGACCTATCAGGCTTTTATCCGAATGGGATTCCATTTAGATTTTCCCCTTAAAAATCGATAAGGGCTTGCAATTCATCCCAGGTACTCACCTCCACAAATGGGTGCGGCCGTCGATTCCAGGGCTGTTGAAAAAGAACCGGCCGCACGCCGACATCCTGAAGCGTAAAACAAGTTTCGAGTCTATCTTCTATAAAACAGGAAATATTTTTTTCGAGCAGAATGTCGGTTTTACCTTCATGGGAACCGCTTGAAATAACTTCCACCAAGTTCGGATCCAGTGCCAGCGTTTCACGGACCCAATCGCAGATCGGGCCTAAGTAAGGACGGGCGGTAACAAAAATCACCGGACCGAAGCGTCTTCCAAGCCGGCTCAAAACATCGGGGGCACCCGCTATCGGCTTCAATGAAGCGGAATAATTTCCGTCCAATATGCGGGTGACGACGGCATCGATGATTTTCGGCTCTATATCAAGGCAATCCGTTAAATTGTAACTCGTAATGTCCTTATAGCGGATGCCGTCAACATTAAATTCCTGATGGGCGATATCCAGAAACAATCTCATGGTATCTGCAAACACACCGTCAATATCAAACGCCACCGAGGCTGGATTAATCATCGTCGGTATCCGTTATATGTTATTAGTTATTTGTTATTTGTTCAATGACTGACAGATTAAAATTCGAAGAGGTATCGCTACTCTTATTAACTATTAACGAGTAACTTATAACCGGCGGCCTATGCCGCCGCACGCCGTGTCTTTTTTTTAAGTCTGGAAATGCGACGTTTATATATCGTCGCCATTTTCCTATCCTTGGCCTCCAGTGCAGCCTGACGTTCGACTTTCAGGGTTCTGATCTTTTTCTTTAAAGCGGCAATGGTGGCATCAGCCTTTTTTACGGGTACGGTCTTAATGCCTCTTGCATCTTTAATCGCGACGATCAATGCTTCTTTTTTCATCCCGTGCACACCGGTAATGCCCGGTATTTCCTTGGCCATTTCTCGGAGTTCCTTGACCGTCATTTTCTCCAAGGTTTTTTCTTTGACTTCAACCGGCTTCTCTTGGGCTTTGGCTGACTTCTCCTTGGCTTCGGCCGGCTCCTGCGGGGCTTCGGCAGACGCCTCTTCAGCTTTGGCCGGTTCCTCCTTGGCTTTGGCCGGCTCTTGCTTGGCTTCGGCCGGCTCTTGCTTGGCTTCGACCGGCTCTTGCTTGGCTTTGGCCGGCTCTTGCTTGGCTTCGGCCGACTCTTGCTTGGCTTTGGCCGGCTTCTTCTTGGCTTCGGCGAACTCCTCCTTGGCTTCGGCCGGCTTCTTTTTCGTTTTGACCGGTTTCTCCTTGGCTTCGGCCGGCTTCTTTTTCGTTTTGACCGGTTTCTCCTTGGCTTCGTCGGCTGGCTTTTCACTCATTTTTCTTGGTTCTCCTTTTCTCTTCCTCGTTTAAAGCATAGGCGGAGGCTGCGGGGCCCCCGCCTATAAGGTGCTCAGGTTCGGTTAAGCTTTCAATTTTTCCTAAAAAATTTAACCCTTCCAGATATCAAATAATAATGCCTAATTCAATAAACAATTTTATCTAAAACAATCCTTGGCATCGACCGCTCGATCATTGACGACTTATTTTAATTTATTCTTTATCGCCCTTATCAAAAAGGCGCGCAAATGGCTTAAAAAGCTCGATTGGGATCGGAAAGATCATCGTAGAATTACTTTCTG
>JASFGZ010000276.1:0-6556 GCA_050123495.1 Desulfobacterales bacterium | reverse complement strand
TTATCTGACTTGAATTAAAAGGTGTACCATCGGTTATAGTTAAGCTGGCACTTTTTAGCCCAGCTGAACCTGGAATAAATGCTATATCAAGATTTATTGATGAATTGGAAGCTATTTCAATCGTATACAAAGGCTCAGGAAACCAGACAAAATCAGAAGTACTATTAAAAGAAAAAAATACGGTTACATTCTGATAAGTGATATTTGTTACACTCACATTAGCATGTTTTGAAGAACCGACCTGCACTTCATGAAAGTCATAACTGGTGAAATGATTCCAGGCTGTGGTGTTACCTGATGAAGCAGTGAGCAAAATAAAAGCGAATATTAAAGCGATTATCCATTTTTTTAATGTAATCATTTCACTTCTCCTTTTTTCAAGTCAACGGTTATTCTTAAGATAATTTACAAAAATTATACCAAGACTATCAGTTTCAATTTTGCTCACCATATCAACCGGTTAATGAAAAAGGGAAAAAGAGAAAAAACAATTGGATTACAGATTTGTTATTCAAAACACAAATTTGTAATTCAAAACACCAGGAAGTGTCGAAAAAAATTGGATCCGTAATACGCTATCTGATCGGCTTAAAATAATTTTATAATTATTCTCATACACTTAATGGCCTTTTGCGAGAAAAAGCCAGCCTACCGAATAATTGGTGCAAAAATTGCAGAAAGCTTTCGAGGAGGAAATCTTATGAAGCGAGATAGAGGCTTTACCATAATGGAATTAATAGTTGTGATCGCCGTTGTAGCCATTCTTTCCAGCATTGCGGTTCCACCCTATCTTAACTGGCGGTCATCAAATAAATTTAAAGATGCCTTCAGTCTTTTTCGGGGTGATCTGGAACGAGCAAAGTCACACGCCATCAAAAGAAACGAACCTGTGGCCATCTTAATTAGTGCTGATGGTTACTCAATTTTCGTAGATGACGGAAGTGGAGGAGGAATCGACGGTAATTGGAATCATGAACCCGGTGAAGAATTTTTGCTTGACCGCAGCCTTCCGGCTGGAATCCGGATTGATTTGATAAAAACCACATTTGGTAACGATAGAACGTGCTTTAATGGCCGGGGGTGGATAGGAAATCCCGGAAAAGTGACGTTTCTTAATAAAGATGGTACCGAAAAGGTTTTATATATGGAAAACCGTTTTGGTCGAATTACTACAAATTAGCATTTCGTGTCTGAAAGATTTCGCTATGCAAATTGAGCAATGCAGCATCAACAAACGGGGCTTTACGTTAATAGAAATTCTGGTAGCCATGATCATTTTTGGGATTGCACTGACAGCCATTTACAGTGTTCTTTCATCTGTGAGAAAATCAAGCACGATGAATGAGGTAAACGCTAAAGTCATGGATAGATTGAGAACAAGCATCGGCATAATGGAGCATGATATCCGCATGGCCGGATTGGACAGAAATAAGATTGCCGGCGCTGGAATCCAATGGCAACCTGAATTGCCAACCAATATCAAATTGCACTTTACAGCCGATCTAGATATGGACGGCATCATCGATGTCGCTGATGACAGTGATGGTATTCAGGAGGCTGATCTGGAGCGAATAACTTATACATACAATTCTGCAAGCAAGAGGCTCGAGCAGTGCCTATCCGATGGTGCGACCAATTGCGATGTTGTTGCTGAAGGCGTGGAGGATTTTGAATTTACATATTTAGATGAAAATGAAGCGGTGATCGTTCCGGTTGATGAAGAATCCACCCGGAAAATCCGGGCAGTTACAGTATCAATGACAATTAGCAAGCCGGCAGGCATATCCGGGCCGATCACGCGGTCTATGACAAAACATGTGTTGTGCCGGAACCTGACAATGTAATGGGAGAATACGAATATGGTTGGCAGATCGTTGCAGAGTTTTAATTCCGACAACAAGGGCTTTACCTTGATTGAAGTTTTAATCGCTTTGGGCATATTTGCAATCGGCATGTTAGCGGTAGCTTCATTGCAAGTTAGCGCTAGCCTTAAAAGCAGGAAGGCCGCCGAAGCCACCCAAGCTTCCGCTATCGCCTCAGATCAAATGGAAGAATTAATGGCTCTGAATTTTGATAATGGGGATTTAGATCCAGAAAATCCTCCTCCCCCTAAATTTGACGGAAAATACAAAATCGAGTGGACGGTGACAGATTCGGATTTAAACGCCGATGGTGCCAGAGACGCTAAAACGATAAATTTATCGGTGAAATGGAATAATCTTCTCTCTATTAATAAACAACGCAAACTAGAAATTACCTTTCTTAAACATGATCTGTAAAAAAGCTATTGTTTTGGATTGTTATGAGGATGAGAAATGAATTGGAATAATAGAAATTTTTTACAAACAGCCACCGACAATGGTGGATTTGCGATAGTAGCTGTAATAATGAGCTTGGCACTAATTACAATACTGGGCACCATGGCTATCAGGACTTCGATGAACGAACAGCGCATTTCAACCAATGATGAGGTGTATAGAACGTCGTTTTATGCTGCTGAGGCAGCCCGGGCACATGTCGTATACAATATAGATTTATATGGATCGCAAAACATACAAAACGGGAGCCCAGTATCCTATTCTTCCAGCAGCATCGATTCAGCTACCCAAACAATTGTATCAAATTCGAATCAAGCATACGACGGTCAAGTTGAATATCAATCGGCTATGAGCCCGCCGAGAGGATCTGGCTATCAGGTGGGAAAATTTAAAACACATGTTTATAAGATGATCTGTAATGGGTACGGACCTAGAAATGCCAAAGCCCAAATAGAGGCCGGTTTTTATCGTATCGGCTTTTAGATCGAAGTAGGGTGGTACTATGAAAAGGTGCAATATATTTTACATCAGTTTTGCTGTTTTACTTCTTTGTTTTTTTTACAGCTCTTCTGCAATCGGAGACGATACTTGCGCTTTTATGGTAACAGCAGATGACGTACCTCCAAATATAGTTATTCTTTTGGATAACGGAGCCGTAATGGAAGAAATAGTCTGGCACTCCGGGTACGACAGTAACACTGATTACACGCCTGTCGTTGCCGATCAATACGATGTGGTTGAAAAGGGTATCTCAATGGGTAACGGATTTTTCAATGAGAATGGATACGGAGTCATCCGCAGGGATATCGAAAATAACGGCATTGAAAAATATTATCTTGTCAATATACCAGACAACCTAATTATTGCAGAATACAATTTTAAACTTCCAGCCAAAGGAGACTCTCTGTCACCAACCTGGTCAATAAATGGTCGAACGATAACTTTGCCGGCGATTCCTGAAAAATCCGAAGTCGATGGGGTAATTGATAATGCCAACAATTACAGATATTCGAAAAACTATTTAAACTGGATTTTCTTTGGCGGCTATAATGGTAATGGAGATGATCTTCCCAGTATAAGCCGTTTTTATCAGGCAAAAAAAGCATTGATGACGGTAGGAAAATTAATATCAAATCAAGCCAAGCTTGGAATCTATAATTTTACTTCAAATGCTGCCGGAGCTTCCAATGTTCAGCCTCTTGGCATGGTTGTGAAAGAGCCCCTTGCTTCGCTGCCGGCAGAAAATACTTTAGATCCCAATTATGTAAATAATATAAACAACATGGGCACGGTGACTTATTCCCCCTTGGCCGAGGGACTCGCGCGAGTCGGAGGATATTTTGGGTCAGCATCCACTCATATTGTCGGATACTACTGTCAAAAAAATTTCATCATTGTAATATCTCCGGGAAAATCATCTGAAGACCTGTCTGCTATATCGCAATCATCTCCTTCAAGCCTATCAGACTATGACAACGATGATGGAGCAGCCGATATTGGAGAAGGTTATGTAAAGGAAAATGAAAATATTTATACCATCCCAGTCGGTCAAAATGGATCCACATATTTGGATGATGTGGCAGATTATCTTTATAACAATGACATAGTCGATTATGAGGACGGCTTTCAAAATATTCGCACATATACGATCGGCTACATGGGAGATTCTTTAAGCAATCTTTTTCTTATAAACACATCAAATAACGGCAATGGCAACACCAACTTGTATGATACTGCCCACGATGAATACGGCAAATACCACTATCAAGCCCAGGATCCCAATGATCTTGCCGACACTCTTTTGTCAGCATTAAAAGATATTATATCGCAGACCACTGCTTTCACCGCCCCGGTGGTTCCGGTTACCAGAACTACCAGTGGCAACAGGGTTTATATGGCCTTTTTTAAACCGAACGAAACCAATTTCTGGGAGGGCAATGTAACTAAATTTGGTCTTTCTGCAGACAATTCAATAGTTGACAAAAACGGAGATCCCGCAACATGGCCAAACGGCGCCATTCGAGACGTGGCCAAATCATACTGGCAAACCAAGGGCTGGGCTGATCCCTCAGCAACTAATTATGTTCACAACAGCCATCGCACTATTTACACCTACTTAGGTATTGAAGATGATTTGACGCACTCTTCAAATGCATTTTCGACTTCTAATTCTGGAATATCGGAGCTTGTTCTCGGTAGACCTTCCAATGGTGTGGTTGATCTTATCAATTATGTCCGCGGTGCCGATGTGTTTGATGAAGACCAGGATGGGGATATTAATGAAAACAGAATTGTGATTACAGGCGATATTCTTCACAGTGAACCTGCGGTATTTCAATACCAGTATCCGGATGGCAGCTCAAAAACCATTGTGTTTTTTGGCTCAAATGACGGCATGCTGCATGCAGTATTAGACGAAATCGATCCCGATGCGGAAACAGCAGATGACGAAACGAATCACGGCACTGAAGCCTGGTCATTCATTCCGCCGGATCAATTACCGCGGCTAAGACTTATGTTGGAAGGTGCTGAACATCAACATTATGTGGATTCCAGTCCAAAGATATATTTTAAGGATGTAAACGGAGATGGTTTGATTCAGACTGACATCGATGTGAGTGGTGACGGAGTTGTTGATGCTGATGATAAAGACCAGGTAATTTTAATCTGTGGTGAAAGAAAAGGTGGGAGCAGTTATTTTGCGCTGGATGTGACCGATCCGTCAATTCCCAAGTACCTGTGGCGAATTGCCCGCAGTAACTGCGAGGCGGGATTCATTGAGTTAACTTCGATATTTTCAAATGCTTCGGGAACTTTTCAAAACGGCGACCTTGTCAGAAAATGGGATGGTGCCGGTGGTTGGGGACCTGAGACTGCAGCCCAGGTCGACGGAACCTTCGATGGGACATATCTTCGAATTGATCATGGAGCAGCTCAATTTAACATAAACGAGTGGCTTGGAAATCTGACGACTGCGATTTATGCGGATTACATCGATGGCGGCACAAAAACGCCCTTTATAGGGGGTAAAATTGTTTCTATCCAAACCGTAGCTCCTGACGTTATTATTCCCGAGCTGGGGCAAAGCTGGTCGGAACCACAATTTGGATTAGTGAAAACCTCTCCTTCTGACGACGAAGGCACACCTGTATTTTTCATTGGCGGCGGATACAGTTCTGATAATTCGTCCGGCAAAGCCATTCTTGTAGTCGACATTTTTACGGGTAATCCTTTGCGAATATTTAAAAATGATGGGACCGTTAGCGGCATGAATTTCGGTTTGGTAAGCTCCGTCACCCTGGTGGATACTGACAGTAACGGCTTTATAGACAAAGTCTACATCGGCGATCTCGGCGGGCAAATGTGGCGTGTGGGTAAGTTTGCTGACAATGAGGGTTTAGCTTATAGTTTTCCGGAATGTGACGAAAACGTTATGAATTGGAATGCGCAACTACTGTTTGTATCAGATCCGGCTTATGGCAGAAAAATTTACTATCCTCCGGCTGTCACCCTGGAGCATGGCTATGACCTGGTATTCTTCGGGACCGGCGATCGTGAAGACGCGTGCGGTACCGCAAGTGCCGACCGATTTTATTGCTTCAAAGATTCACACCAATTTACAACAATCTATGAAACGGACTTGGTTAATGTCACAGATCCGGCAGCGGTAAAGCCGGATCTGGATAATCCGACTGCAGATATGGATCTTGATGGGAATGTTGATTTGGGTTGGTTTTTTCAACTGCCGGCAGGTGAAAAAGTATTAGCGGAACCCACGGTATTTTATAAAACAGCTTATTTTACTACCTTCTCGCCGAATGACGATCCCTGTGTTCCTGGTGGTATCGGCAAGTTTTATGCATTGAGTTACAAAACCAGTTCATATGTTTTTGATTTTAATAATGATGGAGTTTTGGATTCGAATGTGAAAATCGGTGGTGGAATTCCATCCAAAGTGGTTCCGGTAATAACAGACTATGGCTCAAAATTTCTAATATCAGTTGGCAGCACCAATCCGGATTCAAATTCGGAATCCTTAGCAGCAGGAGTAATCACCATGAATCCGCTGATGCCAAAAATAAACTTCTTTTATCTTTGGTGGAAAGAACTTTCCCAGTACTAAAATAGCAACATACTTAGAATGAAACTCGAAATCAAATTTTAAGACTTCAAATCAGTAATAAATACGATCAAAACATCAAAGCACATGTCCAATAGCAGACATTAGTATTTGGGTT
>JASFGZ010000275.1:0-6565 GCA_050123495.1 Desulfobacterales bacterium | reverse complement strand
GATCCAAAAAAACGGAGGCAAGATAATATCAATGTATGCCGTCATGGGCGAACATGATCTTGTATTCACCATCGATTTTCCTGATGTGGACAAAGCCATAGCTACCTCGGTCGCCTTGCACAAACTAACCGGAATTCATTTCACAACTTCACCGGTAGTGGACGTGGAGCAGTTTGACAAACTCGTGGGAGAGGTAAAGGATATATAGTCTTATTATAAATAGCGACCACCGTATCTTGAATTCATTCGTTTGACATAATCTTGCATTTCAAATATAAATTCCTATAAAAAAGAGACACGTTCCATCCCTTAATCCGTTGTGGATCAGATTCTTTTAATCACAAGGTTGGAGGGCAACAGAAATGAAGTGCCCGAAATGTGAATCTGACAACCGAGAAGGGGTAAATTTTTGTGAAGAATGTGGAGCTAAGTTTGAATTAGTATGCCCTTCCTGTAAAGCAAAGATTCCTCTCGGCAAAAAATTCTGCGGAGAATGTGGTCAAAATCTCACGCTTCCTTCAGAACAAGCTCCCAAAGAATTTTCCTTTGACCAGAAAATTGAAAAAATTCAAAAGTACCTTCCGAAAGGTCTGACAGAAAAAATCCTATCTCAAAGAGACCGTATAGAAGGCGAACGCAAGCAGGTTACGGTGATGTTCTGCGACATGGAGGGCTTTACCCCCCTGTCGGAATTGCTGGGCATCGAAGAAGCATACGGGATCATAGATCAAATTTATGAAATCCTGATTCACAAAGTCCACGACTACGAGGGCACGGTCAACGAGATGACCGGTGATGGAATCATGGCGCTGTTTGGAGCGCCGGTTGCTTTGGAGGATTCACCCCAGCGGGCGATTCGATCCAGCCTTGCCATTCACCGGGAAATGGCAAAATTCAGTGACCAATTAAAACAGGAAAAAAAAGATGCCCCACCTGTTAAAATGCGAATCGGTGTCCATACCGGTCCGGTCGTGGTGGGTACCGTGGGCAACGATCTGCGAGTTGAGTTCAAGGCCGTTGGGGATACGGTAAATATAGCCTCCCGAATGGAAGGGCTGGCAGATCCCGGCACAACCTATATCACAGAGGATACATTCAAACTTACTGAGGGACTTTTCCGGTTTGAGGCCCTTGGAGAAAAAGAAATTAAAGGCAAGAAAGAACCCATTAAAGTTTACCGGGCGATTGCCCCCAGTACGAGCAGGACCCGATTCGATGTCAGTGCGGAGAGAGGTCTGACGCCGTTTGTTGGAAGAGAGCGAGAACTTGAACTTCTATTAGATGGCTTTGAGCGCGCCAAAGGCGGTCGCGGACAGGCCTTTTCGATCGTGTCTGAGGCCGGGGTAGGTAAATCCAGACTCTTGTACGAATTCAGAAAAGCGGTGGCCAGTGCCGACCTGATGTTTTTAGAAGGAAGGTGCCTTTGCTACAGCAGCGGGGTTGCTTACCATCCCGTCATAGACAGTCTAAAAGCTAGCTTCGATATCCGCCAGGGTGATGGGGAATCAGAAATCAGGGAAAAAGTTAAAAAAGGTCTTGAAATATTAGGGGTAGATAAAGCGTCTTCGCTTCCTTATCTGCTGGAGCTTTTATCGGTCAAAGACAGCGGTATCGACAAGACCCCGCTAAGCCCTGAAGCCAGAAAAGATCGAATTTTGGAGGCATTAAAGCGAATTGTCCTCAGGGGTTCAGAGGTCCGGCCCCTTATCATAGCCTATGAGGACCTCCATTGGATGGATAAGAGTTCAGAAGATGTATTGAAATATCTTTTAGAGAGCATACCGGGGGCAAGGGTCCTGATGATATTTACCTACCGGCCTGAATTTGTGCACACCTGGGGTGGCAAGTCGTACCATAGTCAGGTGACTTTGAATCGGCTCTCCAACCGGGAAAGCCTTGCGATGGTGACCCACATTTTGGGCACAGAGCAGATCGACAGTGACCTTGAGGATCTAATTTTAGATAAGGCAGAAGGGATTCCTTTTTTCATCGAGGAGTTTATTCGGTCCCTCAAAGAGCTAGAAATAATAGAAAAAAGTGACAACAGATATTGTCTAGCAAAAGATGTCCATGATTTAAGGCTTCCTTCTACCATCCAAGATGTGATCATGGCTAGGGTTGACTCGTTGCCTGATGGAGCTAAAGAAGTGCTTCAAACTGGAGCGACCATCGAAAGGGAGTTCAGCTATGAGTTGATAAAACAGGTAACCGGCCTTTCAGAAAAAGAGTTAATGTCCAATCTGTCGGCTTTAAAAGACTCAGAGCTTCTGTATGAGAGGGGTATATATCCTCAATCCATCTATATCTTTAAACATGCCTTGACCCGTGAGGTTGTCTATGACTCGATTTTAAGCAAAAGAAAGAAGAAGCTTCATGAGGAGATCGGTAATGCGATCGAAGAGTTGTACAAAGAGAATATTCACGAACATTATGGAGTCTTATCTGAGCATTTTATTTCCAGTGAGAATAATGAGAAAGGGGCTAAGTATTGTCGGTTGGCAGGAAAAAAAGCTGAGAAAGCGGCTTCATTTACAAATGCAATTGAATATACTCGAAAAAGAATACTCTGTCTTGAGAAACTACCCCCGAAAGAGGATGTGCTGAAAAGAATAATAGACGCGAGGTCCTCTCTTGGTCTTTATATGTTTCAAATGTATTATTTTATAGAAGCAAAAGAGGCTATTGAACCTATAATTGATTTAGCTATAAAGAGCAGTTACAAAAGGAAACTCGCCCAAATATATGCCATAATGGGGACTTATAAATATTGGGTAGAAGAGGATTTGCCGACGGCACTCAAATATTTGGAAGATGCCTTTAAGATTTCTGAGGAATTAAACAATGTTGTATCGTTATTTTTTTCAAGCGGTTGGTTGGGGATTGCTTTATCTAATAATTGCGAATTTGAAAAAGGATTATACTATTTAGAAAAAACAATAGATATTAACTTAGCGGCCGAAAATATTTGGGGTATTTCGACGATGAAAAGCTGTGCGAACATTTATTTTTACTACCTTTCTGGAAGGATAGATCAAGGTTATCAAACGAGCTATGAGGCTATCCGACTTGCGGAGAAGAGTGGCGATATATTTTCGAAGGCAATCGCCTATACCTCTCACGGCATTTCGTTTTATGGCAAGGGTTTTTTTGAAAAGGCGATAGAATGTATTTTGAAAGGAGCCGATTTTTGCGAAAAGATAAATCTTCTTCAATGGAATGGTTTTGCACAGTTTAATTTAGGTGAGATTTATTTTGATATTGGAGAGTATCAAAAATCAGCGGAGCATTACGGTAAATCAATTTGGCTATTTGAACAAAACAGGTCCTCTCCGTCTACTGCCAATTTAGCGAAACTCGGTCTGGTAAGGACCAAGGTTATGAAAACCGAAAAAGATATTAATTTAGAATCAATATACAACAATGAATATGAGAGTAATTACAAAATACATGATGGCTGGAAGGCAAGATATCTCAGCGAGATTCTATTATATATTGATGACCAACATCTAGATGATTCAGAAGACTGGATCAAAAAAGCCATTAAAGCAGACAAAAAAAATGGTATGATGCTTCACTTGGGAAAGAACTATGCGTTATATGCGGATCTGTTAAATCGAAAAGACGACCGATCTAAAGCCAAAGAAAATCTGTGCAAAGCAATAGAAATTTTCAAAGAATGCGGAGCCGATGGGTGGGTGGATAAATATGAGAAAGAATTGGCTCAACTTTGATAAAAAATATCCTTATTTTTATTGCGATTATTGGGGCTTCGGCGGCTCGGATGTTTTTCCTTCCGATTCGGGCTTTTTGAGCATCTCTTCGGGATCTTTCATGATTTGCTGCGCTTTGCTGTCGGATATGAAGAATGGATATTCGTTGGCAGAGGAGACGGCCGGATAGTTTTTATCATCCTTTTGAAGTTTGGCAAAAATATCCAGCTGGTAATCCTGGAGCCCCTTTAATTTGACAGTGTATATCGGATCTGAAAACGCATCTTTACTGCGGTCATTGATATAGGTGTCACAGCTCAGCTTGGCAAGGGTCGTCAGCAGGCGGTTGAGGCGAAGGGCATCACCCTGTTTGCCATCCGGGCTTTGCCAGCCGGGCTTTACAGCCTCCGCTGCTGATTCTTCCGTTCTTTCCTGCTCAGATTTAGCGAACTCGACCGGGATTTGGGTGCGCGCCAGTTTCAGGGCGGTTTGATCCCTGGCAATTTCAATTTCCTGGATGTCTGTGACCTTAAAAGACAATACGCCTTTATCCCTCAGATTGTCTTCAGTAAGGTCAAACTTGCCTCTGAAATTGTCTCGGGCGTGAAAGACGCGGCTGTCGTCGTCTAGCTTGACAAATGTATGTCGGAACGATGAAGCGGCTTTCCCGATATCGAAATTTCGTTTTAGTGAATCTTCCTGCCAGGCCTTAACAGAGATTTTTTTTCCATTATGTAAATCGTAGCGGACATAATCTTTGGATTCGGAGACCAGGGCGGTGAGTGTAAGGGTTTCAAACACGTTGAGCATGCCGTTAACCTTGTTTGCGTCGGCGAGATATCCGTGCGGATCAAGGTACCAGCTGTTGTCCTTTTTATTCAAAACAATAGAATTGCCTTCCTTTGAAATTTCAATTTTGGTAATCCGTTTTTGTTCCAGGCCTTCGACCTGCGGCAGCTGATAAAGGCTGCGATCGGAGCTGCGCATAAACAGATAAGCCGACAATCCGACAATAATAAGAATAAGGATGATATACTCTTTTCTAATCTTCATTTTTTCCTTTTCCATGTCCGAAGATTCAAGGGTTCAGGGCCCGGATATTAGGTGTCAAGCAAATCACTGTTGGTTTAATTGGTTCGATTCGTTCGATTGGTTAAAAATAAACCAATAAAACCCATCCAACCAATAGAACGAATGCAACAGGGAATTAAGCCTGAAACAACCCAGAACCCAGAACGCTGAACCTTTGAACGGTTACTTTTGGAACATCATCTGGATATTTTTCTTGCGGGCATGCCGGCGAAACCACACAAGGATGCCGAAAAGTACGACAAAAGCCGGCAGGCCGATGATATTTAATGTTTTGACAAAGGTTTTTGTCCCGGCTTTGGTATCATCTAACGGGTTGAAACGCTGCTCTTTTCCGCGCATGACCGCAATATCTTCGCGTCCGTTCAAGTAATCGATGACATTCAGTATATATGTTGCATTGGGTCCCCGGCCCCCGGCATCCAGTATATTGTCCTTCAGCATATCCGCTGAGGCCATCAGAAAGATTTTGCCGGGTTTGCCTTTGGCGATAAATTGGCCGTCGGTTACGATTTTCGAAATATCGATTTCAGATTGTGTATCTGTGGCGGCTGCTTCATTTGGCGGGGGCTGTTTGGCAGCCTCTTTATCCTTATTCTCTGTCTCATTTTCATCGATTTCCTTTACCGGGATGGGTTTGCCGGCAAAGTAACTCGGAAATTCACCCGCAAGAATGTAAGCCAGCGGCCTGCTCTGCATATCTTCTCCTGAAGACGGCGGCTGGATGAACATCGGATTCAATGTAATGCGTCCGCTCATTTCCCATGATTTTTCCGAGGAAGCAACCAATCGGGTTGCTTTCAGACCATTGTCGGTCAACCGTTCAGAATCCAACTCCAGGGGAGATATCTTTAAGACGATCATCCCCTTGATGCTTTTCATAAAATCCAGTTCGGCGTTGATAAAGCGGCTTTTGATAATCGGGGCAAAATAAATCGGTCGCTCGCCGCCGCCGAGCTGAGCCGGAAGCGTCTGACGAAAACAATTTTCGTCCATGACATAGGATTTTTTAACCCGAATTCCATAGTGGTTCAAAAGTTTCTCGAGTCCGGTATCCAAAGGGACATAGACCGTTTGCTGGCCGCCGATGTTTCCACCCTGCTGATTGCCGGGCCGCATTTCCATAAATCGATCGAGAAATAAGACCAGGTTTTTACCCTGCATCAAAAACTGATCGATCTGAAACAGCTCGTAATCGGAAAAGGGCAAGGTGGGACGGGCGATAACCATGGATTTAAGATTATCGGGAATGGATTCCTGTTCAAGATTGATCTGCTTCAAGCTGTAATTTTGTGAGATCAGTGATCGAAAATTCATCACCGTTTCCTGCCGCTGTAGAGCGGCCTGCCCCACAGGTGCGGTGCTGCTCAGATTCAGTGTTCCGTGATCCGCAAGATAACCCAGGTCTTCATTGATATCGATGAGGGCTTCTACATTTTTTTCGATGGTCTTTTGAACTTCTTTCAGATCCATTAGCTGGTATTGGGTGCCGAGAATCGGAATCCGGATCACCTGCAGCAGGCGGGTAACCAAAGCCCGCTCCCCAAACTCCATTACCAGACCGATGGATCCTTTTCCGGGAGGAACCGTACCTTTGGCCAGTGCCGGCCATTTTACGGTCATAATATCATACTTTTTAGCGACACGTTCCTGATCGTCATCCGTAGACGGATCTAAATGTTGATATTCGAGTTTATTATAGTTTTTCTGGTTAAGCTGTTGAACAATCTTTTTAAGCTCATTGGGAATTTCCGAAAGCTTTTTTA
>JASFGZ010000274.1:0-6573 GCA_050123495.1 Desulfobacterales bacterium | reverse complement strand
ATTGCAGAGCAGTTATTAAAAAATTCGATAGCGGTGTTTTATCCCAGGCGGATGATGTGGGCACTATTCTTTTGGGGGATATCGATGTGAAGCGCGCCAAAGAAGTGGCACAATTTGTGGGCCCGGAAAAGATAAAAGCAGACCGTATTGATGCAGCTAATATCGATGAGATGGTCGCCCAAATGAAGCAAGGGGTATATGAATACAATACTACATGAAATGCCCTATTGGCTTGATCCGCCGCCGTTGGCGAAGTCCTATCGCAAATTACCTTTGCCCGACAAAACTGATGTGCTGATTGTTGGCGGTGGTTACACAGGAATGGCAGCGGCTATCCGCTTGCGCCAGGCCGGGGCTGAGGTAACGGTAATTGATCGAGATCAGCTCGGAATGGCTGCCAGCGCCAGAAATGGGGGCATGACACTTACCGGGCTGAGTGAAAGCCTGCTTTTTGTATTAAAACAATTGGGAGAAGAAAAGGCGCGACAATTTTTTGCCGAATCTCTGGAATCGGTAAACTGTGTTGAACGCCTGGTGAAAGAACGCAATATCGATTGTGATTTTAAACGCTGCGGGCATCTCGAGGTGGCCTATAAACCGGCTCATTTTGAAATGCTCATGCGCGAGCAGGAGTTACTGGCCACTTGTTTTAATCATCCCACGCATTTGATTTATCCGTCGGAGATGCGATCCGAAATTGGCTCGGATCGTTATCATGGCGCCCTTATCGATCCCCAAAGCGCCGGTGTACATCCTGCTAAGTATGTCGCGGGTCTGATCAAAATGGCTGATCAGCTCGGCGTGGATCTGCATGCACAGGTTGCCGCCGAGCATATCAAATCCTTAGAGGGCCGGTTTTTGATTACAACCAACCAGGGCCCGCTTGCAGCAACACAGGTTGTTATCGCCACCAATGGTTATACCGGAAAACTGATGCCTTGGCTGCAACGGCGTGTAGTTCCAGTTGAAAGCCTGATGATTGCCACCGCCGAGCTCCCCCAGGACCTGGCGCTGGATCTTGTCCCTAAAGGCCGTATGATTTACGACACCAAAAGAATGTTATACTATTTCCGACTTTCTCCGGATCAAAAACGCATCCTCTTCGGCGGGCGACCAAAATCGAGCCGTATGGCCTTGCTGGAAAATGCCGGTTTTATGCGCCAGCATATGCTGTGGGTTTATCCGCAATTGAGCAACTGCAAAATTGAATACGTTTGGTCGGGGAAAGTGGGGTTCACAATGGATCGCTTTCCTCATATTGGAAGAAAAGATGGTATCTATTATGCCCTTGGATACTGCGGTCATGGGGTCGCATTGGCAACCTATCTGGGAGAAAAATTAGCAGAGATGATTTTGGGTAAAGGAACAAACACGGCATTTGCTGATCGAAAGTTCAAAGCCCTCCCTTTTTATACCGGTAATCCATGGTTTATGCCGCTGCTAAATTGTTATTTCAATATGCTGGATCGGATAAAGTAAAAATCCGTGCCCAGCATACCTGGTTACGGTAACCCCCGGAGTAGGCTTGGGAAATTTGGGCTTTAGGGCGAATAATATTGGAAGGGTACCCCAATCTGGCTGGCGGAGCAAAAGGCCCGTCTGGCACTCCAGTTTGCCCAGCGGGGATATGTGCTGGAAAACGGCAATATGGTGGCGGAAGGACCTTCCGAAGAATTGCTGGAGAATCCAGAAGTCAAGGAAGCTTACTTAGACGGCTAAACTGAGTCCCAAATCCCCGACTTTCGATTCGCCTGCAATCTCACCAGTTAGAACCTAATTTACATGATCCCCAAATTGCGAATTACATTTGAATTTCTAAAATTTAGTACACCTACTAGATTATGTAAGCAGGCACGAAACCTGAAGTTATTGGTTGGACAAAATTTGTTCTATTAGCTAATGAAAGTCACCATAAAATATATCGATTCATAATATGTTCAAAGTCTAAATTTCTTATATTTGGTCAACAAAATCCAAATTTGAATCCAAGCTTGCTTACTAACTGGTGGATGATATTGCAAGTCCTGGTCTAAAACCCAGTAATCTGGGCCTCTTCTAAATCAATCCTGCTTTTTCAAGACAGGTCCTCATGTGAGCCTTTTCTTCCATTGTGGGTTCCAGAATAGGTCTTCGCGCCTTGCCCACCTTTCTGCCTTGAAGATTCAGCAGCTCTTTTACCTTGCCGGGAAACGGTTTCTCGGAATAGCATTTTACGAGCGGAAGGATTTTTTTGTGAATTTCCATCGCTTTTGCGTGATCACCCGACTTAAATGCTCGCCACTGCTCGACACAGAGCTGTGGTGCAATGGTCACCAGTGCAGATATTGCTCCGCAAGCGCCGGATACATAACTCCCGTATAAAAGTTCATCACAAGCTCCATAGACTTTCATCTTGTTTCCCAAAACTGACACCATTTCGGCAAGCACGATCGGATCGACCTGTTTAATGCCAATAATTTCGTCTATTTCGGATAATTTCTCAAGCGCTTTGGTGGAAATAAGATTCGTCGCTACCACGTTATAAATAATAATCGGGAGTCCGACCTTTTTACCTATCTCTTTGAAAAACTCATAATTACCTTCCAAGGTTGCACTATAATAGAATACGGGTGTGACCAACAAGGCATCTGCGCCGATTGATTTTGCTTCAAGCCCTGCTTTCACAACTTCTCTGGTTGAATTTCGGATTATTCCTGCCACAACTGGAATGTTTTTCTCATTTTCCTCGATTACGATCTCCAGGCACGTGCTCAATTCTTTATCAGACAGGACAGCTCCCTCGCCGGTACTGCCACTGCTGCTGATACCGTCGATATTAGTCGCATACAAATACCTCAATTCAGTTCGAAAAGCTTCATGATCGATATTTTCGTTTTCATTAAACGGTACAACTGCCGGCGGAATCATCCCTTCGATTGATTTAAATGACATTCATGTTCTCCTGAAGTAATTATGAAGAAAGGCTTTTTTTCTGATGACGCGAAATCATTTTGTTGTTAATTTTAGGGCCTCGGTTATTTTTTTACTAGTCTCAATGACCATAAACGACAGCTCAGGTATTCTCTTGCGAGACACACGCACAGAAGGGCCTGAAACACTAACTGAGGCGATGAAGCGTTGATGCGGATCCAACACAGGGGCGGCAACACATCGAACTCCGGGCTCATTTTCTTCATTGTCGATTGCATATCCTCTGTTCCGTATTGTTTGTACTTCTTCCATTAATTCGTCGAAATCTGTAGTTGTATTTCTAGTGAATCGCGGAAGACCTTTTTGCTGAACGATTTCTTTTATCTCCTCATAATCTAGGAAGGCCAAAATGGCTTTACCTACGCCGGTTGAATGTAGATACACTCTTTTGCCGACCGGCATGGATATGCGCAAGGCTTGATTGCTCTCCACACTCTCAATTGAAACTACCTGCTGGGCATCGAGAACGCCAAGATGAACCGTCTCCCCACTTCGTTTGGAAAGTTCAGTGATCAAAGGAAAGGCAACTTCGCGAAAATCAAAATTCTTGAGGACAATACTTCCAAGCTCAAATATCTTTAGCCCAAGGCGATAATTCTTGGTCTGTTTGTTTTGATTAATGAAGCCATTTTTTGACAGAACTCGCAAAAATCGGTAAACGCTTACTTTCGGCATGGACAGTTTTTCGACAAACTCGGCAACCGAAATTTCCGGTCTATCCAAATCGAAAGATTCGATGATGCGTAACGCCTTTTCTACCGATTTTAAACTGTTTCCCACCTCTTTTTTCATACCCGGACTCCGTCATAAAAATTATGATGTGGTGTTAGCATCTTCATTTAAAAGTAGTGCGCTGAGTGTATCTATTTTTGACTTGACAACCCTTTAGGCCTTATATAACTTTAAAATATGAAATAACTGTATCACATTATGATAATTTTTTCGACTCGTCAACAGAATCTTACGCTTGACTTCATATCCAAATTAGTCACAACGATTTGAAACATACATCGATGTATAAAGAGGAGTTGTCTGCCGGTGGATTGCTGATCGTAATTAGGCGACAACCTTGCATCCGGTAAGTCGATGTTAAAAAAACCCTTTCTAGTATCAGGACGTTCGGAAAGCATTCGTGTCACATGCCGACTGAGAAAAGAATAGGCGATTTCTCCATGACTAGCAGAGAACGCGTCATACGAACCCTTGAATTCAAACGCCCAGAGCGCGTACCGCGACAACTATGGAAGCTGCCGGGTATCGACATGTTTCGAAAATCCGAAGTCGATGCGATTTTAGAAAAATATCCGGAAGATATCATCATCCCGGAAGTTTTCTACGGTAAAGGCGAACGCGAAAAGGGGATTCGATATCTCCGGAAACAACCAGCCACCGATGCCTGGGGCTGTGAATGGCATGCGGGGGAAGACGGCGTTGCCGGTGTGGTCAGAAACCCACCAATCAAAGCAATGGCCGAAATAGATCGTTTACAGGCCCCCTTTGAGATCCTGAAAAAAGCAGATTTTAGCAAAGCAAATGAACTTCATGAAAAGACCGATAAATTCATCCTTGCATGGACGACTGTCAGGCCTTTCGAACGAATGCAATTCTTAGTCGGAACGGAAAATCTATTTATGGAATTGGCCACCCCATCCAAACAAATATTTCGTTTGCGCGACATCGTCCATGAATTTTTTCTTAAAGAGCTGGAAATGTGGGTAGATACCGATGTCGATGGTATTATGTTTATGGATGATTGGGGTTCTCAGGAAAACTTGATCATTTCGCCAGCCCTGTGGCGGGATTTATTTAAACCCTTGTATAAGGAATATTGTGACCTAATTCATAGAAAAAATAAGTATGTATTTTTCCACTCGGATGGAAACATCGAAGCTATCTACCCAGATTTAATTGAGTTGGGGATAAACGCAATCAATTCCCAGCTGTTTTGCATGGATATTGAGGCTCTCGGCCGGAAGTATAAAGGCAAGATCACATTCTGGGGTGAAATTGATCGACAGTATGTACTGCCATTTGGCACCAAAGAGGATGTGACAAGGGCCGTCATACGGGTAAAAAATGCCTTATGGAAGCCTGAAGGAGGCATAATCGCTCAATGCGAATTTGGTTTAGTTGACCCTTGTGAAAATATCGAAGCTGTATTTGAAGTGTGGGAAACTATTGTTTAGGTTTCGGAAGCATGATCCTGAGATTAAAAATTATACAATGAAAATGGAGAAAGGCTATGTTTAATAAAAAAGATTATGGACGAATACTGATTCCAATGGTAACACCTTTTAAGGAAGATCAAAGTGTTGATTATGATGCATCCGTGAGCATCGCCGAAAAATTGATTGCCGAAAACAAAGCCGATGCACTCATACTAACCGGCACCACCGGAGAGTTTTTTACGATGAATTTTGATGAGCGCGTCAAGATCTTTGAGATTGTGAAAAATGCTGTTGGAGATAAAATCCCACTCATCGCCGGAACAGGTTCTGCTTCAACGGTTGAGGCAATCGAGCTGAGCAAAAAAGCTGAAACTCTCGGCTTCGAGTTGCTGATGGTGGTGGCACCATACTTCACTAAACCTAACCAGAGAGAAATCAAAAATCATTTCAAAAAAATTTCTTCGGAGATAAGCATAAATCTAATTTTATATAACATTCCCATTTTTTGCGGGGTGAATATTGATCCTGAAACGGTCGTTGATCTCGCAAAGGTTCAAAACATCGTAGGGATAAAGGAAGAAGCAGAGCTGAATCCCAAACAAATCAGCATGTATATCAATGTCACCCCAGAAGATTTTGCAATATATTGCGGCGATGACACAATGATCATCGAAGCTTTTGCCCAGGGAGGAGATGCGCGCATTGGCGGTATCGTTAGCGGGCAATCGCACCTGATTGGGGACCGGTTGAGGCAAATGATAGAGGACTTTTTACAGGGTAAGGTTGAAGAAACAGCCCGGGTGCAGCAGAGACTTCTGCCTTTGTTTAAGGCAATGACGGTCAATGATCGCTCGAATCCGGTTTCTCTGCTCAAGGAAGCGATGAAATTGGTTGGTTTTAATGCCGGTATTCCAAGGCTTCCTTTGACTCCAGGCACAGAGGAAGAAATCGCAGATATAAAGCGGATCATGACCGATCTGGAAATTTTGATTTGAGATCGATGCGGGAACGGATCGGCCTATAAAGGCGACAAATTTGGCCGGCAAATAAAGGAGACGAGGAGCGAGATCGGAATCATGGAACCCAAAGAACTAAAAGATAAAATCAAGGGTATCCTGCATTTGGTCATGACGCCTTTTGATAGAGACGATGAACTAGATGAAAAGGCATTGCGAAAATCCGTGCAGCGCGTGGCCGAAGCACTCAAGGGAGTGGACGCTGTTTTTCTGACGACCGGCAGCACGGGTGAATTTTATGCCATGACCGATGAAGAGTGCCGAAGGGTTGTTCGGATCGTCGTTGAAGAGGTTGACGGTCGGTTTCCTGTATTGGCGGGCACAGGCCGCGGGGCAACCCGCAAAACTGTCGAAATGTGTCAATTTGCGCAGGAGGTTGAAGCGGACGGTTTGCTCGTTGTAAGTCCCTATTACAACCT
>JASFGZ010000273.1:0-6644 GCA_050123495.1 Desulfobacterales bacterium | reverse complement strand
ATATCCCATACGACTTTTGGGTGACATGACACTAGGGTGCCGATTCCACGGAAACCACTTCCGGAATTTCTTTTTTGAGTATTTTTTCGATTCCATTTTTCAAGGTCATCTGCGACATGGGGCACCCCGCACAGGCGCCCTGTAATCGCACAGTGACGACACCTTCTTGGACATCGACAAGCTCCACATCGCCCCCATCGGCCTGGAGCATGGGTCTGATTTTGTTAATGGCCTCCTCAACTTTTGCTCTCATGACAAAATCTCCTTGTTGTAGATTTTCTATTTCTTATTGTGTATCGCACACCATGTCCAACACAAAGCAATTTCTTGGTGGAAATTAACACAAAATGGAATTCCGCAAGGGTCTAATTTGTTCGACCCTTATAAAATTCCTTTCGGAACAAATCAAATTCATCCTTCGCAATCGCCGCCCGCACCTGTCTCATTAAATCCAGAAAAAAATGAACATTGTGCAGGGTATTTAACCGATAGGCCAGAAGCTCTTTGGCCATGAAAAGATGGCGTAAATAGGCCCGGGAATAATTCTGGCACGTGTAACACAGGCAACCGGGTTCCAGGGGGTTCGTATCGTGCCTGAATTTTGCGTTGGAAATGTTCAGGGTGCCCTGCTGATTGAACACTTGTCCATTACGGGCATTACGTGTCGGCAAAACACAATCGAACATATCGGCACCCAACGCTACCAGTTCGATCAGGTTTTCGGGCGTACCGATACCCATAATATATTTGGGTCTTTCAGCGGGCAGTTTCGGCAAGGTAAAATCGGCGATTTCCAGCATGATCTCCACCGGTTCTCCGACACTCAATCCGCCGATCGCAAAACCGTTAAAGTCGAGGGGGAGTAAAGATTCTACCGATGCTTCGCGCAAGTCCTTAAACACACCGCCCTGAACAATGCCAAACAACGCGCCAGGGTCATTTGATAAGCCCTGCCAGGCAGCTTTACAGCGCTTCGCCCATTGGCCGGTGGTTTCAAGCGCCTTGCGCGTGTGATCGCGCTCAGCCGGGTACTGAATACAGGCATCCAGGCACATGCTGATATCCGACCCCAAGCAGGCTTGAATTTCAATCGCCTTTTCAGGTGTCAAGAGATGACGGGTTCCGTCAATATGAGATTGAAAGGTTACACCTTCTTCAGAAATTTTAGCCAATTTGGCCAGAGAAAAAATCTGAAACCCCCCACTGTCCGTCAGAATCGGACCGCTCCAGTTCATAAACTCATGCAGACCGTCAAATCGATCAATGACATCGCATCCGGGTCTCAGATAAAGATGGTAAGTATTGCCGAGAATGATCTGAGCGCCGGCCGATAATAGCTCCTCGGGCGTCAGTGATTTCACCGTGCCCTGGGTTCCCACCGGCATAAAAATCGGGGTCTCAACCTTCCCGCGCGCGGTCTGAATGACACCGGCTCTGGCGCGGGTGGTCCTAGATTCGGCAATGACTTTAAAATCAAACATAGCAATTAAGTTAAACTATTTATTGCTGTCATAATCCGGTCAGTTGTCCGTGGTCCGTGGTCCGTTGTTACTCGTATTTGAACACAGCAGTTTTTCCTACAACGGACAACTAACCCTACATGATAAGCATCGCATCCCCATAGCTATAAAACCTGTACTTTCGTTTGATCGCCTCTGTGTAAGCGTTCAATACATTTTCCCGTCCGGCAAAGGCTGCAACCAGCATTAAGAGCGTTGACTTGGGAAGATGAAAATTGGTAATCATCGCATCAACGGCCTTAAACCGGTAACCGGGATAGATAAACAAATCACAGCAACCGCTTCCGGCCAGCACATACCCGCCGGAATCAGAAACATATTCCAGAGTGCGCACACAGGTGGTTCCAACCGCAATCACGCGATGCCCGGCAGACCTGGCTGAATTAATTTTATCCGCCGCTTGTCCGGAAATCGAATATGCTTCAGAATGCATCTGATGGCACCGAATATCTTCCACCCGAACCGGTAAAAAAGTGCCATAACCCACGTGCATCGTAATCGAAACGATGGCAATTCCTTTGACTTTCAGTCTTTCCAGGAGTTCGGGTGTAAAATGCAATCCGGCGGTAGGAGCGGCAATGGCACCCTTTTCAGACGCATAAACGGTTTGGTAGGCCGCCCGATCATCACATGGCGGCGCCAACTCCGCGCTGCGCCTTATGTAGGGCGGAAGGGGCACTTTCCCAATGCGGTCAAGCAAGGTTTCAAAATCGCCTCCGGTGTAAAATCTGACGAAAACCGTTTGATCGCGGCGCTCGATCACTTTGGCCGTCAGCCCCTCATCAAAATAAAATAAACTGCCCTTTCTAGGCGGTTTGGCAGCTTTAACCAGGCATTCGTAAACCCGGTCTTCATTTATTGTCTGAGGCTTGCAGTTGCCGTTAAAACCGCAGATGAGAACCTCGACCCTCCCGCCGGTATCTTTTTTGCCCACCAGACGCCCCGGAATAACTGCTGTGTTATTCACCACCAGTACATCACCCGGGTTTAGAAAATTATCCAGGGCATCGAACCGATGATGAGACAGCTTTTCGGTCTTACGGTCCATGAACAGAAGATTCGATTGATCCCTCCGCCGAGCAGGTTTCTGGGCAATTAGCTCCGCCGGAAGCGGGTAATTATAGTCAGATAAAAGGTACATAAAAATTGTTCGATTCGTTGGATTGGTTCGATTAGTTAAATTCGTTTTCGAATGATTATTAACCAATTAAACCAATTGAACCAATAAAACCAATAAAACGGTTTGTTGTGGGCAAAAACATCTCAAAGCCAATTAACTTCGACCCAGGTAGATTAGACTTAAACCCAACACCATGAGCACCAACCCAAATCTTCTCAAGGAACGCTCCGGGGAATTGATAATTTTTTTAACCCAGATCTTCATTTTACTTGGAAAAGCAAAATAGGGCAGTCCTTCAACGATCATCACCATTCCAATTACGCTTAAAAAAAATTCCATTGGCTGTTAGGTCCCAGTCTCTTATAAATATGATTAAACTGGTATTTATAATCCTTTAGTATGCATTTTGTCAAAACATATTGGAACGGCCGGCGATTCTCGGAAACCCGATCACATACGGTTAACTGCCTGAGTATACAGTTTTTCATCAAGACCCAGCTATTTTGTCTTTTGGAGAATCGCTGATCTTGCGAATTTCTGCTTGTCAAAAGGTCCGCTTTAATAGTAATACTAACGCACTTAGCATCTCAAAAAATCTGATTTTATTACATTTATATTATCCATTAATCCGGGGTAAAGGAGCTTTGAAATGAAAAAAGCTGACATACCCGTCGTCAAACGATCGCTTTTTTCCTGGGTATTTGCCGGCAATGTCAAACTTCAAATCACGCTTTTGTTTATCATTGTCGTAATGATTTTTGCCAGGGTTCTGCCCCTGGAAATGCAAAAGCGTATTGTGAATGAAGCCATTAATTTAAGAAGCATCGATTTGCTGTTTATGTACTGCGGTATTTATCTGGCCGCCGTTATTTTTTTCAGTGCGCTTAAATACCTGACAAACGTTATACAAACCCTGGTTACGCAACGAACAACGGCGCGGATGCGCAAGGAGTTGTATCACCATATTTTGACCCTGCCATTAGGCTTTTTCAGAAATACGCAGCCGGGATCGGTGGTCAATTCCCTCATCGCCGAACTGACGATGCCGGGCAATTTCGCAGGCATGGCCATCGCATCACCGGTGACCAATGTCTTAACGCTGCTGGCCTTTGCGACTTATTTATTCTTCTTGAACCCTCTGCTGGCAGCCGTATCGTTGAGTATTTACCCCATTGTCGTTTTCCTGGTCCCCGTGCTCCAAAAAGGTGTCAACCGGGCCAACAAAAAGCGGGTCGATGTGGCCCGGCAATTATCCAGCCGCATCGCTGAATCCATTACGGGCATCCACGAGGTCCACGGTAACGGTGCCTACAGCATTGAAAATCGAAAATATGACCGTATGGTGGATCGATTGCTGAAAATAAGAATCGTCTGGAGCCTGTACCGATTCGCCGTCAAATCATCCAACAGTTTTTTCGTCAGTCTGGGGCCTTTTATTGTATTCATTCTGGGCGGTTATCTGACCATAAAAGGCCAGCTGGAACTGGGTGCGCTGGTGGCATTTTTGTCCGCCCAGGAAAAACTCTATGACCCCTGGAAAGAATTGATCGAATTTTATCAGGTCTATCAGGACGGCTCGGTGACTTATAAGCGCACCATGGAATTTTTCGATTTGGAACCCGAGCATGCCATCGAACCTGAAAATCGTGAGCCGCATGAATTGGACGGCAGCGTCGAAGTCAAGGATATGTCTTTTGTCACAGATAGCGGTATCCGTTTACTTGACGGCATCAATTTGTCCTTAAATTCCGGTGAACACCTGGCGTTGGTCGGATTTTCCGGCAGCGGCAAAAGCACCCTGGCCCTTTGCATCGGACAGCTCTATAAGTACACCGGCGGCCATGTTTTAATCGGTGAAAAAGAAGTGGCTGATCTGACCAAAAAAGATATGGTCAATAATTTGGGCTTTGTCGCCCAGAACCCGTTTATCTTTGACGGAACCATTGAGGAAAACATCCTTTACTCCTGCCGGGCCAAAGTCGACGGAAACGGCCAAAGCGGACAAGTGCTTCCAAACCTGGACGATATTATTGCGGTGCTTCATCAAACCGGCATATTTGTGGATGTATTGCGATTCGGCCTGAACACGATTTTAGCCCATGACCAGCAAAAGGAACTGGTCGAAGTTATTATCCGTGTCCGGGAAAACTTTCAGCGCGATTTCGGAGATGAGCTCGCGGATTACGTAGAATTTTTCGATGAAAACCAATACCTTCTTTACTCCAGTGTGGCCGAAAATTTAATTTTCGGTACTCCCAATAAGGATACGTTTAGTGACGCCCAGCTGTCAAAAAATGAATATTTTTTAAGCTTTTTAGGCCAGGCGGATTTGACCCGACCGCTGCTCAGTCTGGGAGCAGAATTGGCCAGACAAACCGTGGATATCCTGGGCAACCTCCCGCCCGATGCCATATTTTTCGAGCAAAGCCCCATCAGACCGGAGGAATTGGATGAATTCAAAGTGTTGGTCGAGCGTCTAAAGCGTATGAAACTCCATGAATTAGCCGATCCGGATCGCGAAAAGCTCCTGGAACTGGCGCTGCGGTTTGTGCCGGGCGTTCATAAAATGGTCGCTCTGCCGCGCATACTGGAAAATCTAATTTTAGAGGGCCGGGCCTTGTTCCACGAGAAGATCTCCGCTGACGACCCCGACGCTGTGACGTTTTACCAGCCGTCCGAATATATCCATTCCCAAACGATATTGAACAATATCTTCTTTGGCAAAACCAAGGAAGCCAACCCCCAGGCCCAGGAGAAGATCTATCAGAGCATTATTCAGCTTTTGATCGAAGAGGACCTTCTGGAGACCGTCATCGAAATCGGCATGTATTTCCAGGTGGGCAGCAAGGGCGACAAGTTATCCGGCGGGCAACGACAGAAACTGGCGATCGCCCGCGCATTCCTGAAAAATCCGAAAATCTTGATTATGGACGAAGCCACCTCGGCGCTCGATAATAAATCTCAGGCACGCATACAAAATCTGCTGGAAACACGCTGGAAGAAAAAAAGCACCGTGATATCGGTCGTTCACCGCCTGGATACCATTAAAAACTATGATCGTGTGGCCGTCATGAAAGCCGGCAAGATCCTTGAAATGGGAACCTATGACGAACTGATGGCCCGGAAAGGACAGCTATATGAACTCGTCGGAAAAAAATAGAACCGGCCCGTCCAGCGAGTTAGAAGAAAACCTGGAGATTTTAAGGCAGACCTACTTTTTCTCCGGGCTGCCTCTTGAAACCCTGAAGGTTTTTGCTTATCTTTGCACGAGGGTAAAATTTAAGAAGGGCGAGTATATCTTTCATCAGAATGAAGACGATGGACGCGCGTTTTACATCATCAGCGGCAAAGCCCGACTGGAGCGCGCAGACAACAGCACCGCCAAAGAAATTAGAGACTGCAATACCGGTGAATTTCTGGGCGGCCTGACGTTGCTCGGAGAAACCCGCCGACTTTTTTCACTGAAGGCGGTGCAGGAGACCGTCTGTCTGACACTGAACCGGGAAAAATTTTCAAAAGCCGTTGAACAGTTTCCGGGTATCATGCCTCGAATTTTCAAGGCGGTGGCCAAAAATGTCGATGCCTGGGAAGAACGATTTTTGGCCGACCGCGCCGATATGTGCGGAGAATGTATGGTTAATTTAGGCGTCAGCCTGATTTAAGTCTCACATGAAAAAAATCTTTTCAAGCGAGGTTTTTTTGGGATACAATAAGGTCGAAACGGGAGCAGAGGTCTCAAAGCCTCAAAATTAAAAATTTATGGCAAAAAACAGAGTATCATTTAAACTTAAAAGTAATTTGTCAGAATTGGACGCCCTGTGCCAAAACTTGGAAAAGTTTGGTCAATCCATGGGTCTGTCCAAAAAATGTATCTTTGAAGCCAACCTGGCGCTTGATGAACTGTTCACCAACATCATTACCTACGGGTTTGAGGACAAAAACGAACATACCATCAGGATCACAATATCCCTCCAGGATGATGAACTCGTCTTTAGTATTGAAGA
>JASFGZ010000272.1:0-6649 GCA_050123495.1 Desulfobacterales bacterium | reverse complement strand
ATCTGGGTAAGGGGAAGCGGAAACCTGGGTTCGTTTCCCGCGCTAATGCCAATTTCGTCACCTATCAAGACCATCTTGTAGCGGTAGAACGAAACAGACTCCTCGAGAGAGAAGAAAGCCCCTGGAACATCATCCTGGCTCCTGGAAGAATATGGTCCGAACCCGGTGACAACGGTTATTCACGCGCATCGTTTCCTTTCACGCTTATCCATACCCAATCCCTTTATAGCCAGACGCATAATGGTATCGCGACCTTTCTCTTTAACGACAAGCATGTATCCGCACTTCGCTTCCAGATCGTTCAGGAGGCGGCACCACGGGAAAAATTCGATGCTTGGGGCCAGGCGGACATGAAATATTTACCCTCGCCGCTCCCGGACCGGATCGCGTTGACTCAGCAGTTTGTCAACGAATTGGCGCACCAAACTCCCATTCATTCGTGGACAGAGCTGGAGCAAATTTACGATCCGAATGCATTGGATATAATTGATGATACTCGCAATCGGGAAAATATCACGCTGAGCGGTTTAATCATAGACAACGGCGAGACTTACTATCATATGTCGCTATGGCTGCAGCCCTTCGTAGCAAAGAGTGGCTGCCGCCTTCGCATTCCGGCAATGAGCGGTGGTGGCGGAACCTATGTGATTAGCATGCCCAATGGTATCACCGCATTTCGATTTGCCGACGGTCGTTATAACGATCCCGGAACGTGGGACAGTTCGGGCTTGAGAAAAGTGGCCGATTATATTCGGCCGTTTTGCAAAAAGTCCAGCAAATAACCCGTACGTATCGAAAATGACCTCAGCGCATTAAGGTTTCATTAGCTTCCACCGATTGTGGCCCTGATAACCTTATACCCTTCATTTTCGAAGGTTTTTGCTACGGCTTCCTGGAGGTCTTTGCCCGGAGTCAAAGAAATCATATAACCGCCCATACCGCCTCCGGTGACCTTTGTGCCCAGGGCGCCTTTTTCAAGGCCGAGTTTGCAGAGGTGATCCAATATTTCGTGGGAATATCCCATCTCTCTGACAATGCCGTGATTTTCAGTCATAAGCCTGCCAACGTGCTCTAAATTATTTGCTTCCAGGGCCTGCTTCATTTCATGGGACTGGCCCGTAATCGTTTTAAGGCGTGCGGCGAACAGTTCCGGGTCCTCTTCCTGATTTCTTTTAACAATATTGTCCATAAGCTTCGTGTCGGCCGTTATGCCGCTGTTGGCCAGTACGATCTCAAAGGGGTTTTTGATCGGAATTTTCTCAAACGTTTTTTCCCCTTTTATGATGCGATAAAAGATAATTCCGCCATAGGTTGAGGCCGTATTATCCACCCCGCTGGGGGTACCGTGATAGGCGAATTCGCCTTCCCAGCCGACATGGTTGATCTCGTCTATTGAAAGACCCAGATTGAATTCGTCGTTTATTGCGCGGGCCAGCGAGACACAGCTGGCGGCGCTGGCACCCACGCCGCTGCCGGCCAGCAGCGTTCCACCATAGGTGATTTTAATCGGCGTTTTTTTGACATCGATTTTCATCACTTCCAGTATATGATTGATGGATTCGAGCTGGTCTTTCTTTTTCTTTTCTTTGTAACCCGGAACCTCATTGCGATTGTCCTCCAGGATCCAGCCATCGCCTTCATCCAGTTTTTCCACCTGTGCCAGGGTTTCAAAGGGGATGGCCGAGACAATCGCTGGAACCTCGTTATTTACAAATTGATCACCAATCAGAATCGTTTTCCCAAAAGCGGTGCCTTTTCCCATTGCAGTCTCCTCCAAGTTTTTTAGTTCTTCTGAAAATATAGAAAGATTATCAATTTATATAGTTTCTACATGCACATTGGAGTATTGGAGTGATGGAGTAATGATGACCTATTGGTCGCTAATGTCCCTTTTCCCCAACTCTCCAGTACGCCAGTGCTCCATCACTCCAGTGAGCCTATGCTTTTTTATCGAGAATTTTTTCCATTTCCTCGATTAACGCTTCTTCCTTGCCGATGGCCACTGTAGTGGCGGCGGTCAGCGTGTGGCAGGCATCGGAAAAACCACCCAGCTTATGGGTTGCTTCGGGCAGCAAAATATCCAGTCCCAATGTACTTCCTGCCCTGATTTCTTGCTCCATTTGAGCGGATACGCGCATGGAAATTTTGACATCCTTAAATTTGATGGGCCCGAATCCCGGGATTTCATTGGGGATGGTCTGGAAACCCGCCAGGTACCGCCGAGGATCGATGTAGTCAGCGTTTTTAATCGTATCACAAAACACCCCGATCATTTTGACCCCCATCGGTGAAAAACGATCCTGAACATGGAACCACTGAATGTGAGGTGTCTTTTTAAGCCCACCGTTTTTAACCCTGGCAATTTCTTCTTCAAAGGCTTTGGTTTGCACAATTTTTAATTTTTCAAGCATCCGGTCTGATTCGGGTGTTATCCCTTCAAGACAGACCTTGATACCCATATCCGGGCCTTTCTGGTAGAATCCGGCTGCTCCCAGGGTGTCCAGATAGGCGCCGAATTCATCACAGGCGATCGGCCCGCTGGTTGTATTTAGAAAGTAGCGCTCGCCGTGTTCGTGCTTTCTGATTTCGATTTTTCCCTGGTTGACGGCTTCCAGGGTGACATCGCGATTTGCACCGGCCAGACATCCGTCCACAAAGAATTCATCGCCCACCGCTCCAATCGCCGCGATGTGAGCTAAATCGCAATTCGCCGCATCCAGGGTTTGCGCAAAAAGATAGCAGGTCGTGGAGCCGGATATATCACGATCGCCCTTCAGACCGTAAAGGTCAGGGTCAAGATTGTGAACTCTGGGGTCGGTAGCGGCCTCGGCGACATGGTGATCAAGGATCAAGGTCAGGTTTCGTCCCCGGTTTAAGTCCGAGAGTATCGGTGCAATGCGGCCGGCAAAATCTGCAAATACGATCAGTCCGCCTTCCTGCTGATATACTTTTTGTAGCAGCGCCGGATAAGGCTTTTCCAGACAGAAACGGTTGATCTTAAATCCGGCTCTTTCAAAAGCTCTGGTGAGAATCGCGCCGGAACTGAGTCCATCGGAATCATTATGATGAAAAATTTGAACCGTTTTGTGGGGCAATTTTTTAACTTCCCGGATTGCATTTTCCATTGCCCTGATTAATTCTTCTCGCAATTTGAACCCCCTTGATCGAACATTGATGTGTCACGAAATCGACAATATTCCGCCTCTTTAACTGAGAGAAGAGTTAATGTCAAATGTTTCGTGATGTGCTTTGAATATTGTTTTATAATAATTGCGATTGAGGTCATCATCACAACTAAATTTACAAATTTCTTGAGATGTCAGGTTGGCAGAGATTATTTTGTGGGCATTTTCGACACCCCTGTTTCCTGTTGACAATCACCGACCAATCTCTGTATTCAAAATTCTATTTAATTTTATTACAATATATATCCCATAATTTGGTAAAACAGCCCCGTGGCCTTAATTAAAACAGCATTAGGATTTATAAAAACAATGGAGCCTTTTGAAAAGTTTCCCGAAGATTTCAAGAAAAAGATTCGGTATGTCCTTGCGGATATCGATGACACGCTCACCCTGAAGGGACGCTTGCCTGCAATAGTATTTACAGCCATGGAGCGTCTTAAAACTGCGGGCATTCATACCATTCCGATTACCGGCCGTCCGGCGGGCTGGTGCGATCACATTGCGCGCATGTGGCCGGTGGAAGGGCTGGTGGGCGAAAACGGCGCCTTTTACTTCAGGTATGATGACCGTCAGCGCAAAATGCAGCGGCGCTATTTTAAATCTGAAGACCAGCGCAACGCAGACCGTCAAAAGCTGGAAAAACTCAAATTGGAGATTCTAAAAAAAATTCCCGGCTGTCGTGTCTCCGCCGATCAGGCCTATCGTGAAGCCGATCTGGCCATCGATTATTGTGAAGATGTACCGCCGCTGTCCATGGAAGAGGTGAATCAAATTGTTGGCCTGTTTGAGGGAGCCGGGGCCCGGGCAAAGATCAGCTCAATTCATGTCAACGGCTGGTTTGGTGAATATGACAAGCTTACAATGACACAGATGCTCTTTAATGAAGTCTTTAAGGATGATCTGGAGGCAGTTAAGGACGATGTTATTTTCATCGGAGACTCGCCCAACGATGTTCCCATGTTTCAATTTTTCCCGCACGCGGTCGGGGTCGCCAATATTTTGGAGTTTAAAGGAAAAATTGCGCATGAGCCTGCCTGGATAACGCGCAAAGAGGGTGGATTTGGATTCGCAGAAATGGTCGATCAACTTCTTCTAAAAACTAAATGACTTAGGTCGGATCCGGTATTTTCCAAGGTTAAAGCCTATGTGATTATTGGACTGAGCGTTTTGAACGGATTAAGTGTTGAACTTGGGTCATTGATTGTTTCAATCGTTGCTGTCTTCGGGGCAGGAATCATTCGAGGGTACAGCGGCTTTGGGTTTGCCATGGCGGCAGTCACCAGTATGTCGCTCGTGCTACCACCGGCCCAGGTTGTTCCCACCGTACTTGTGCTGGAAGTTCTGGCAAGCTTACGTTTGGTACCGCAGGTGCGAAAGGATATTGACTGGTACTCCTTGCGCTGGTTGCTGCTTGGGTCTTTAGTCGGCATACCCTTCGGCGTGTATTTGCTTGCCACGATACCTCCGGCACCCATGCGCATATCTATTTCCCTTATGGTTCTGATTGCTTCAATTTTACTCATGCGCGGATTTTCCTGGAAGCGCATGCCGGGCATAATTTTAATTCTGATGACGGGATTGGCGTGCGGCATGCTTAACGGTGCGGCGGCCATCGGAGGCCCACCAGTGATTCTTTTCTACTTATCATCGCCGGCCGGCGTAAAAACCTCGCGCGCATCGATCATCGCCTATTTTCTGGGCATTGACACGCTGTGTTTAATCGTGGCTGCCATTCAAGGTCTGACGACATTTCAAACATTACTTTTGACAGCTGTTTGTCTGGTGCCATTGCTTTGGGGTATTACCGTCGGCAGCCGGATGTTTGTCAGGATCGATCAGGCATCTTTCCGGCGCCATGTGCTGATCCTGTTGATATTGCTTTCAATTGCCGGATTTTTTCGATCGATTTTTTTCTAACATCGGGTGGGCCGAAGTTATAGATTCCTTCGATATAAAACGAAAAGATCTCACTTATTCTATAATTCGTTCAAGACATATTTTGGTGCTTTTCCGTGAGCGACTCTCTGGATATTTCTTTCTTGACATTTTTATGGTCAAATCGCATTTAAACGGTTATTTAATTTGCGCCATTCATATAGAAGCCCAGGGCGTATGCAGACAAATTTTGTATCCGGCCGGGCATTTCCGGACCTTTATTAATTAAATCCCACAATACCTTTGATCCAATGAAAATTCCATCCCAAAATGATTGCTTTCAGCTAATGTGTGAAATGCATATGCTTGAGAACATTGTGGCTCACTCACTTCAGGTGTGTCGTGTCGCTACCTGTTTGCTGGACCATCTCAAATCCGAGGGGATTCATCTGAACAGGCGACTCCTGCAGGCTGCCGCCCTGCTCCATGATATCACCAAGACGCGCAGCTTTAAAACCAAGGAAAACCATGCGCTCACCGGCGGGCAATATTTAACCGATTCAGGATACGCGGCGGTCGGCAACCTTGTCAGGCAGCATGTCCATCTTGATGATTATTCCGAAGATAAAAGTCTCACAGAGGCAGAGATTATCAATTATGCCGACAAGCGGGTGCTCCACGATCGGATCGTTCCTCTAAATGAACGCATGAATTATATTATGGAAAAATACGGTACCCAGCCGGAGCATAAGCAGCGTATTCGATTGCTATGGGATAAAACAAAAAATCTGGAGAAACAGATTTTCAACTATCTGCCTTTCTCTCCGAATGATCTTAACGCTCACCTCACACCCCGGGAAATCTCCAGCGAAATTTCGAGCTATCAAAAGCTGTGTTCCCAGCTTACAACCGGCAGCCTTTAATCCGATGACCGGCACGTTTCCGGGAAAAGATTTTTCATGACTATTTGTTATCATACACATGATAATTATTATTTTGACTTATAGTATAAGAGCTCACTATATTTTGACATTCCTGGCTTCAACGCTTTCATGGCCAATCTTTCCCAGGAATTTTAATCCGGCAGACGGCATTGGTATTGGGTGCGTATCTGCCGGAAATAATTTTATAAACTCGAAGTTCATTTAAAGAGGCATCCAGAGGAATTAGGAGGGTAATGATGGACCGAAAACCACCGTTTCGCCGAAAGACGGCGATTTCTTACAAAACCGAAGAAAAAACCGTCATGCGCGGATACGATTTGAGTGAATTGGCTGAAGAGGGCTATTCTTTTTACGATGCGCTGTTCGTATTGTTCCAGAACCGGATCCCCACGGAAAATGAAGAAAAAATGCTCAAATACGAGATGGGGGTTTTTTTAGAGCATTCCATGTCGCCGTCGGCCGTCGGCGCCATCGGTGTGAGCGCGGGCCGGCCGAATCTTCCCGTCTGTGTGGCAGCTGCGGTTTCGACCTTCGGCGGTGTTCACGGACCCGGGGCCGCGCACGGGTACATGCTCAATAAATATCTGGAGCGGGCTAAAAAAGAGGGTAAAGCCGTTGATGAAATGGCCAAAACCCTGGTCGATG